>JAYKJI010000039.1:0-4176 GCA_035285405.1 Snowella sp.
TTGATAGCGTTCTCGGCTTAAAATTCTCCGTTCATGATTTTTTTGCTCTGATTCGTTCCTGTTACAATCAACGCAGTCTTAATCCCGCCTATCAACGTTTGACCTTTGCCCTTTTTGGAGTCACAACCCCTAGCGATTTAATGACCGATGTTCAGATAACCCCTTTCAATATTGGTCAAGCTATTCATCTAGAAGGCTTTAAGGAACATGAAGCTCAACCCTTATTACAAGGGTTAGCCGAAAAAGTGAGTAATCCCCAAACCTTACTCAAAGAAGTCTTCAACTGGACAAATGGCCAACCCTTTCTCACTCAAAAAATCTGTAAACTAATTCGGGATACTTCTGCCCCTATTCCCGTTAACGATGAAGCCGCTTGGCTCCAAAACTTGATCCAAACCCAGGTGATTAATAATTGGGAATATCAAGATGAGCCAGAACATTTGAGGACGATTCGCGATCGCCTTCTGAAAAGTAAAAGATCGTCTCAACTGTTAGAACTCTACCGACAGGTGTTAGAACAGGAAGAAATTGCCATGATTGATAATCCAGTGGAAAGAGAATTACTTCTGTCAGGGTTAGTTATTAAAGACGGGAATGCTCTCAAGGTTAATAATCGTATTTACCGCTTGATCTTTAATCACCATTGGATTGACAAGTACATTTAAGGATATTAATGAAGATTAAAATCTGGTCAGGTTCCAGATCTGTAGAACAAATAATAGTCAGTAAGGTTAGAATAGCGGCTCTCTGGCAATTGAGGCGATAAGTTTATCTTATATTGTTTAAGGGCGAACGCAATTCGCCCCTACAGAAGGTTTTTGCGGGATCGTAGGGGCGCAAGGCTTGCGCCCAAAAGTAGCAAATTTAACAGTTGACATCATTGATCCAAGAGAGCCGAATAGCCTTTATCGCGATCGCACCCATTTAGGATTTTGAGTTCTCGCCAAGAAGCGGTCTGGGGCCTGTACAATTAAAGATTGTGCAAATTGCAAACTCTAACGCCTACTCTAGTTCCATGACTCAGCAATATCGTATCACTCTCCTGCCTGGCGATGGCATTGGCCCTGAAATTATGGCCGTTGCTGTCGATGTTCTTAAGGCGATCGCCTCCCAGTATCATTTAGCCTTTACCTTTGAGAATGCCTTAATTGGGGGAGCTGCGATTGATGCCACAGGTCAACCCTTACCGGCAGAAACCCTGAAGCTGGCGCGGGATAGTGATGCAGTGCTACTGGCGGCGATCGGGGGTTATAAATGGGATAATTTACCTCGTCAACAACGGCCAGAAACAGGATTATTGGCGATTCGAGAGGGTTTAGGGCTATTTGCTAATCTACGACCCGCGACCATTTTCCCCCAACTCATTGATGCGTCTAGTCTCAAACGCGAAGTGGTGGAAGGGGTCGATATCATGGTAGTACGGGAGTTGACGGGGGGAATTTATTTTGGCCAACCCAAGGGCATTTTTGAAACCGAAACGGGGGAAAAGCGAGGGGTTAATACTATGGCCTATCGACAGTCGGAAATTGATCGTATTGCCAAGGTTGCCTTTGAAATTGCCCGCAAACGTCGTCACCAACTCTGCTCCGTTGATAAGGCCAATGTCTTAGATGTGTCCCAACTGTGGCGCGATCGCGTTACCCAGATGGCCAGTCAATACAGCGATGTGGAACTTTCCCATTTGTATGTGGACAATGCCGCTATGCAGTTAGTTCGTGCTCCTAGACAGTTTGATACCATTGTGACGGGTAATCTCTTTGGCGATATTCTGTCCGATGAAGCGGCTATGTTAACCGGCAGTATTGGGATGTTGCCCTCTGCGAGTTTGGGGGAAACGGGGCCCGGTTTATTTGAACCTGTTCATGGTTCGGCCCCTGATATTGCGGGTCAAGATAAGGCCAATCCTCTTGCTCAAGTGTTAAGTGTTGCCATGATGTTACGCTATGGGCTGAATCAACCGGCAGCCGCTACCAAAGTTGAGCAAGCCGTCAATGCAGTGTTAGAAAAGGGTTATCGAACAGGAGACATTCTTTCGGCGGGAACCCAACTGGTCGGTTGTCGGGAGATGGGAGAGGCTCTTTTGCAAAATCTTGAATCCTAAAATGTAGCAACGGAGTCCATGACAAGCCTGGTTAACTTGCTTTCTCAAACGGCGGGCAATCCCCTCGAAAATCTGCGTCGCGTTGATCAACGTTGGTTACAATTGCGGTGCGATACGGTTTCTCCTCCACAGGTAATTTATCCCCTCACGGAAAGCTTGGGGGAGATGAGCTTTGATGTGGCGATCGCGGGGGGAACCCTGGGCATTTTTCTAGGGGCAGCCTTACAAAGACGAGGATGGCGAGTGGTCTTATTGGAACAGGGTAAGCTCCAGGGAAGAACCCAGGAATGGAATATTTCTCGTCAAGAATTGCAGGTTTTTCTGGACTTAGAGTTGCTGACAGAATCGGAATTGGCAACGGCGATCGCCACAGAATACAATCCTGCTCGTCTCAGTTTTTATCAAGGTTATGAACTTTGGGTCAGGGATATTCTCAATATTGGTGTTGATCCGGTTTATCTATTAGCAACTCTGAAACGAAAATTTCTAGAAGCAGGGGGTATTCTCTTAGAAAAAACCGCTTTTCAAAGAGCCGAAATTGGCGATTCAGGTGTCAAATTACAGGTCGGAGAACAGACCCTCAATTGTCGTTTACTGATCGATGCGATGGGTCATTTTTCACCGATTGTGCAACAGGTTAGACAGGGCGCGAAACCGGATGGTGTTTGTCTGGTGGTGGGTAGCTGTGCCCAGGGTTTTGAGCATAATCAAACAGGCGACTTGATCGCTACTATCACCCCAATTTTGCATCAATGCCAATATTTTTGGGAAGCGTTTCCGGCTCGTGATGGCCGCACTACCTATCTGTTTACCTACTTGGATGCCCAATGCGATCGCTTTAGTTTAGAGTTCCTAATGACGGAATATCTGCGGCTTTTACCGGCTTACCAAAACTGTGAACTGACACAACTGCAATTTCAGCGTTTTCTCTTTGGTTTTTTTCCGGCCTATCGTCAAAGTCCCCTGCAAATGCCCTGGCCAAGACTGTTAGCGATCGGCGACAGTGCCGGTGGTCAATCTCCCATTAGCTTTGGCGGTTTTGGAGCGATGGTGCGGCATTTACAACGCTTAACTCAAGGGATTAGTGAAGCCTTAAGCAGTGATCAATTAGAGCGATCTACTCTAGCTTTACTGCAACCTTATCAACCCAATATTGCTGTGACCTGGCTTTTTCAAAAAACCATGAGTGTGGGACTGAACCAAAGGGTTAATCCTCAGCAAATTAATGATTTAATGAGTGCGGTTTTTAAGGTAATGGATCAGCAAGGCGACGCAGTATTAAGACCCTTTTTACAAGATGTGATCCAATTTTCTGCTTTAACAAAAACCTTACCTTTGGTTAATCCCCTTAAGGTTTTACCAATTTTATCCCAGATCGGACTTTATCCTCTTCTCGATTGGCTTCAGCACTATGGTAATCTCGCTGCCTACAGTGGTCTTTATTCCCTAGCGCGATCGCTGGAACCGTTGACCCAATCTCTTTCTACTGAGCAACAATATCGTTATCATCGTTGGCGAGACGCTTGGCAATATGGAGCCGGTCAGGATTACCATCAAGAAACGATTCCTGATGATCGTCTTTAAAACAGGATGGAAAACGGCGATCACTGATTAATTGATAGTGAATAGTTGATAATTATCCATTGAAACCTGTGATCGCATTGATTATTGTGGGTTTGCCAATAAATCTTGAATTTTATTTTGATTATCTTTAGTAATCGTGATTAAAAAGCGGAGGGCTTCATTGACGGATTCTGCACTGGTAAAAACTTCGGCAACATCTGCATCTAATCGAATCACTGTATCACCAAATTTTCGGCGATTGGTTCCCATTTTCCTGACTTTTAAGGTTTTTAAGTCGTATTCGCTTCTAAGTTCATCGTCCATGATTTTAACCCTCTTGATAGGCTTTAAGTTCTTGCTTGGTAACCTGTCTAGCACTGATAATCCTAATTAGGGCTTGCTGAAAAAGTCAAAAAACGAAAGAAATGTGGGTTAGGGAAGTATAAACTGAAAAAGCAGAGATAACTTATACTTATGATGAGAAGTCAAAATACGAATTTTGTTTAATCTAT
>JAYKJI010000040.1:0-4442 GCA_035285405.1 Snowella sp.
TCTCAAATTACCTGGCGCTCAATGGTCTTCCGATAATGTTAACCGAATGCTACGTCTACGCTGTGCCTATCTTAATCATGCCTTCTCTATGAGTATTTATGCTTAGCGCAAAAATGTGATGCTCCCGGGAAAAGTCTTTGGAATTCTGTTCCACTGATTTTATCAATACGTTCAGAAAGCCATTGCTTTTGTAAGACGATTCCGATTGGCTCCATGTTAAGAAATATTGGATCATCATTTAAATCAGTATCTTGATTAATACCAAAAAAAACACGTATCTTTTTTATAGTTATTGAGTTAGGATTTTTTCGCTCATTATTCTTAATTCTTGTATATGTACTTAAATTAATTCCAATTTTAGATATCACATCACTTATTCTGTGTCCTTCAATGGTAAATTTTTCTAGCAAAAAAAGAAAATTTTCTCTAAATATCCAGATGTTGTGCTTTGAGAGCAAATCGCCCTCTAAAATTTCCATAATTTCATCTTCATTATGATGAAAGTTATCCATAAAAAAATCTAATTCTTTTTTGGTAATTGTCTCATTGTTAAGTATTTCTCTAGCCCGCTGTAAGTCTCCGTTAAACCAATTTGCTACTTTCTGTAACCATTCTTTACGAGGCACATTTTTTTGCCACAGTAAAAAGCGTAGGTTTGTAGATTGGTCATTCATGGGAGGTTATATTTTGCCGAGATGTATGGTCTAAAAATTATTGTCTCTGAAATTGAGAAGAACTTAGCAAATCAAAGCTTTGTTGAACAACAAGCTTTTTTGCCAAAATTTGTGCATAATGCTTAATTATGAAATATAATTAGCCTAAATTAGTTGCATGATGTCGATTTTAACAAGATAATGCAAGTGCTCAACTCTTTTGCCTCTGACAAATTGTCAATACCCCAGCAAGAGGTTTGTGATAGTGGACTTCTGAGTTCAGGCTTTCACACCATTTTGCAAATGCCGACAGGTAGTGGAAAGACTTGGTTGGCCGAGCAGGCGATCGCCAACATTTTGTCCGGAGATAGACGAGTTATTTATGTTGTGCCTTTAAGGGCATTAGCTGACGAGTTAAGAAGCCGTTGGCAAAAGCGTTTTGAGGCGAAGAAAGTCGGACTCTTTACTGGAGATTACAACCAGGGGGAATATCCTGTCTCTTTTAAAGATGCTCAACTTTTGATCATGACTCCAGAAAAGCTAGATGCTTGTACTCGTAATTGGCGTTCCCATTGGCATTGGCTTCCTGATGTTGATCTGGTGGTAGTAGATGAGTTACATCTTTTGGGAGATCCCCACCGTGGTCATCGTTTAGAAGGCGTTTTAATGCGTTTAATCCGTCTCAATCCGTTTTTGCGAATATTTGGTCTTTCTGCAACCTTGGGAAATCGTCATCAGTTGGCAGATTGGCTAGGTGGAGTTGAATATTACTCAAACTGGCGACCTGTTCCTTTGTCATGGAAAGTTGTTCGTTATAAAAAAGCTCAGCAAAAACCTGAGTTACTACTACGAGAAATTAAGCGTAATCTATCTGACGGCGGTAAAAGTCTTGTTTTTGTCCAAAGTCGGAGACGGGCAGAGGCTTTGGCAAAATTTTTACAAGAAGCCGGATTAAAAGCTAGCCATCACCATGCTGGTTTAAATCGAGAAAAGCGTCAGAAAATTGAAGAAGAGTTTCGGAATAATCACTTAGATGTTTTAATTGCAACGGCAACTCTAGAAATGGGACTAAATTTGCCTGCTCGTCAGGTAATTTTATATGATTTACAATTTTTTGATGGAGAAGATTTTGTTTCTTTACCTGTCAATAACGTCTGGCAAAGGGCAGGAAGGGCAGGTCGTTTGGGTTTTGATAAAACTGGAGAAGTTGTCTTAATTGCTCCCAAATGGGATGGAAAAGCTGATGAATATGCCAAGGGAAAATTTGAACCGATTCGCTCAAGCTTAATTAGACCCCAGGCGATCGCCGAGCAGATATTGGCGGAAGTTGCGAGTGGTTTATGCAATTATGCTGAGCAGTTAGAAAGGCTCTTTGCCACATCTCTTGCTGCAAAACAGTATCCATCCTTGTCAGTCAAACAAGTATTGAAGGATATGTTAGAGGCTGAAATGTTGCAGGAAATTGAGGTCGAAGGAAGCCTCAAACTCCGGGCCAATCGATTAGGTTGGGTAGCAGTGCGACATTTATTGATGCCTAAAACTGTTCTTTTATTTCAGCGAGTTTTAAATTCATATTCTCAATTAACTTTTCTAGATATTTTAATTCTTGTTGCCAGTAGTGATGATTTTAGTCCTTTATTACCTGTTGACTATGAATCATTAGAAGAATTAGAAGAAAGATTACAACATGAATCAACATTTTTTTTGGAATGTTCTCATGAAACTATCCAAAAAATACTGGGGATTGGGGGTAAACGTTTATTATCAGTAATCCACACGGCATTGACCATTAGAAATTTTACTCGGTTAGGCGATGCCGAATTAACGGCTCAACAGAGTGGCTGTTACGAGTTTGAAGTTTATCAGCTACAGGAATCTTTCTGCCGTCTGTTGCAAGCACTGTTGCAAGTAGTCATTATCTTGGACAAAGGCAAAGAAAGTATAAATGAAATCGGTTTGGTTCCTCTTCAAGAACGCATCTACACGCTGAGTCGTATGATTGAAGGTGGATTAAATGAAGAATCTGTAACATTAACAATCATTCCTGGCATCGGGACAAAATTAGCCCATCGATTAAAAAGTTTTAACATTAAAGATTTAGAAGATTTAGGTTTGGCAGAAGTTTCTGATTTGTCTTCAATCCCAGGTATTTCAGACAAAAGAGCACAAAAATGGATTGAACAAGCTGATGATATTATTCAAGGAAATTATTCAGCCTATCGTTATCGTGAAGAACCAACAGCTCATTGTATTAAGCTAACTAATTTCCCCGCTGATATAGACCCCTATCGTTTACGTAGAGCTTTAAGTTTAACTGTTAGTTCTCTAAATCATTTCTCTTATAAAGTTACCGGAGGACTTGATCCTCATCTTGTGACTAATCGTAATAAAAAAATGGAATGTGATTGTATAGATTGGCAAAAGGGTAATGTCTGTAAACACATTTTTGCTGTTAAAATTAAGCAAGGAGATAAAACTCTAAAAGACTTATCAAATCAACTGTTGGCAACAGATAGTTTACAAGAATTAAATTTACTGAAATTATGGATGGGAACTTGCTAACAGAATCCAGAAATTTAATCACTCGTCGAGGAGAGGTAACTTTTCCTGCTTATCTTCCTGTGACTACATTCGGCAAAAAATATCCCCTTGATCAATTAATTCGACCCTATTTGCCCCGTCTGGCCCGAGGGGTTATGGTCAGTTATTATTATGCAAAGCAAATGTCATTGGAATTGATGCCAAAAGTGCCTATTTTTGTTGATAGTGGCGGATTTGTTTCTTTATTTAAGGATGTTAAGGTTTGCACTAAAAATCGATTAGGTATTATTGAGATTGCTGGGGATTCGGGCGTAGAAGTTATTCATCCCAAAGAGGTACTAGAGTTACAGGAAGCGATCGCCGATGTTGGTTTTACCTTAGATTTTCCGATTCCGCCCAGTATGCCCCTGCAAGACGCTAAAAAACGCCAAAAATTAACCATTGCCAATGCTCACTGGGCCTTAGAAAATCGTCGTCGTCGAGATTTGCCTCTCTATGCCTGTATTCAAGCTTGGGATGCTCAATCAGCCCGGACTTGTGTCAAAGAATATGTCCAGTGTGGTTTTGAGGGGATTGCCATTGGTGGGTTAGTGCCACGGTCTAGAAATTTGGAATTGGTTTTAGCCATTGTGGAGGCAGTCAGGGAAGAAATTGGAGAACTACCATTACACGTTTTGGGGTTGGGGCATCCTGCTATGGTGCGTCGATTATTTTCGGTAGGGGTCGATTCCGTAGATAGTAGTTCCTATGTCAAGTATGCAGTGGATGGTAAGTTGTGGTCAGATAGTCAATTTCAGTTAACGAATCCCAGCCCCACAGATAGATTAAACCTGGCTCTTTACAATTTGGCGATCGCCACAGGTCAAACGTTGCCGTTGTCATTGACGGAAAAAATGTTTCAATTTGTGAGGGATAAAGCTAAGGTATGCAATTAATTTCCTGCGGGGTTTCAGGGGAAGTGCCCCAGTCCCAAGCTAAAACCTGGACGCAATTGGATCTAGATCCTTTCTGGGTAGAGACCATCCAAGTTTTAAATCCCAACTCTCAGCCTCGTCCTGTGCAAATTGAGGCTCTGCAAAAACACCGTATTCTTGAGAGTCGGCGTCATTTGGTGATTGCTGCGCCGACCAATAGCGGTAAGTCTTTGCTGGGATTGTTAGTCTTACTGGAGTCAGTACGCCTCCACCGACGGGTGGTATTGATTGAACCTTTGCGAGCTTTGGCCCAGGAAAAGACTGATGAATTGAA
>JAYKJI010000041.1:0-3316 GCA_035285405.1 Snowella sp.
TAGATTAAACAAAATTCGTATTTTGACTTCTCATCATAAGTATAAGTTATCTCTGCTTTTTCAGTTTATACTTCCCTAACCCACATTTCTTTCGTTTTTTGACTTTTTCAGCAAGCCCTAATTAAAGCTCGCGTCCCATAAACTTGATCGCTGGCATCACTACGGGTCAGATAATCTTCTCCTCGAAAATCCGTCGTTACATCTACGTTAAAGGGGGCAAAATCTTCGGCAACCCGTTGCCAAATTGCCTGAATACGAGTTAATTCTGCATCACTAAAGGTTGTATTATCCGCATCCATACTCCAGGCGGGCGCATTGATGGCGTTTCCCTTGTTGTAACTGTTAGTCCAAGCCGTATTGGCGGGTAAGATGTGGCCGTTAAAATCAAGATAAATAGTTTTTGTTGCAAAAGGATTGCTATGTAATAAAAAAGTATTGCTTAAACTGGTTACGGCGGTTACGGTTGTGGGGCCTTGAGGAGTAGCCTGTTGTAGTTGTTGGGGATCGAACATCGGAAAACCATCGGCATCAACTCCCTGGTCTCCAGAATGAGACGATTCATTTTTGGGATTCCCCTGATGGTAATTATTTTTTGGAATAGGATGGTCTGAGTTACTAAACAGTGGATTAGATTTGACGGGAAGTAAGGTTGTAGTGAGGGTAAATTGAGGATTAGTGATAGGAGTATCTGCAACGGTTTTAACTCTTACGACTGATGCGTTGGCAGTGACGAGAGTAAAGATCTCAGAATGGTCTATGGGAATATTTCTGCTGTCTGGATTTGATCGGGAAAGGACATTTAAAGCCGATGGATTAGTGAGATTTGGAGTATTAGGGGATTGGTTGTTAGGTAAACTGATGTTGAATACTCTGCTGGCAGCGACTTGATCTTCTAATTGATCTAGAGCCAGAGAACGGAGGTCAATAATGGGATTAAAAAGGGGAGAAAAGGAAGAATGTGTAGGATTCATGTTGCCGTTCCTTGTAATGGGGCCTTAAGCGGGGACTAAGCATCTATAACAGTTCACTGTATAAATGGGGAGCTAGATTAGGGAAGAGAGAAAATACTAATTGTTTGATATTTAAGAGGGAAGCTAAACTAAGTGAATTTACTAGCTTTTGTTAAAAAAATCAAAAAGCAAGATTCTCTAATAAAAACAAGATCGCCTTTTCCCTATTAAGAACCTATTAAGTAAAAAAGCAATCAATTCTTAATTTGTAACTCCCAAGCAAAAGCGATCGCCTCTTCTCCTTAAACAAGATAAAAAGCGATCGCCTCTTCAAACAATTAACAGCATTTTAACGAAATTTGCGCTCTGATTCCTGAATAGGTAAATCATTAATACTGGCTTCCCGTCTTTGCATTAAACCGTTGGGGGCAAACTCCCATTGTTCATTGCCATAGGCTCGATACCATTGCCCCGAATCGTTATGATATTCATATTCAAATTTGACAGAAATACGGTTATCAGTAAAACTCCAAAGTTCCTTTTTGAGGCGATAATCTAACTCCGTATTCCATTTGCGAGTCAAAAATTCTCGAATCTTTTCTCGACCTGTAAAAAATTCTGCTCGATTACGCCAAACGGAATCTTCGGTATAAGCTAGGGCAACTCGTTCAGGATCGCGGGTATTCCAAGCATCCTCTGCCGCTTGAACTTTAGCTTTAGCTGTTTCGAGAGTAAAAGGTGGTAGCGGGGGACGAGAAATTGATTCAGACATGATTAGTTCTCCTAGAGCAATAAAAGGGGTTAAGCTACCATTTTTTATAGGGTAAAAATTTTCCATTCATAATGACTTTGACGCGATCGCCTTTGGGATCTTCAACTTTTTCCACATCTAAGGTGAAATCAATCGCACTCATAATGCCATCGCCAAATTTGTCATGGATAACCGCTTTTAAGGGCATTCCATAGACTTGCATAATTTCATAAAAGCGATAAATTAAGGGATCGGTCGGCACAACGGGGCCTAATCCTTTGCTGGGATAATCGGTTACGGCGGGTAATAATTGATCGTCTAACCCTAAAGCGGTTAAGAGTTTATGCGCTTCTTCTGGTGAGGCACTGGCCTGCTGATAAATTACCGCCGCAATCCAGACTTCATCCCGTCCGACAGCATTTTCTAAATCAGAGAAAGAAAGTCCCTTGGCTTTTTTAGCAGCCAGTAGGGTTTGGGTAACTGATGAGAGGGAAGTTGAGGACATGGAAAGCTCCTAGGTGATTAACAAAGCATTGTACAGGTAATTTTAAGGCAACAGATAAGGCTTGGGTGGCAAAAAGATTTTTGTAGAAATCTAGTATATTATACTTAACTGTATGAACTTTAACCGCAGAGTACTATTTTCCGATGTAAATACTCATCAAAAAGAAACTGAGCGATCGCCGTCTCAAAACATTGAAGATTTTTCTAACTCAGCAATACGAACCTGCAAGGGTACAATCATTGCCGCAACTTTATCACATTTTAGGAAAAAGTAAAGGGCGATCATTCATAAACTTTGCTACGATGAGCAATTACAATAACATTGACTAAGATGTTCGATTCATCTACAGAATAAACAACTCGATACAGCACTTATCGGGATCTCGACGTACAGTTTTTTTTTCCTACAAGGCTTGCTGAGTAAGGATTTTAGCTTTTTGTCTGTATGGTGTAATTAAGCAAAGTGCTGTAATCTCCTACTCGATAACGATAACAACCGTGATAACTTCCTTTCAAGACTTTAATATTAGGATGGTAATAGGGATTAATTTCAAGTTGTTCAAAACATCTATCCAGTTTTTTAATTAGGGCAGAATTGGCTTTTCGATAGACTTTTTCGGCCTCTAGCGATAGACTAACATGATAGTTCATTTCTGATCGTTCGCCAATTGGTTACTTTACCCGCTTCAATATCTGCTTTTCCTCGCGCAAACGCTTCTTGAAAACCTGCAATATTTTCAAGTTCTTCGGTTGGCTCTGATTCCTCTGGATTGATTAAATTGGTAATCACTTCAGCAACAATTTTTAAATCCTGTGGAGAAAGCTGATCAATAGATTGTTTCAGTTGGTTTCTAATTTGAATGGTGTTCATAATGAAAGAATGGTTGGATTGTGCTTATATTTTAGGCTCAATCGGTGTTTCAGGGAGTTCTGACTCGAAAATGGGCTAAAATGCTTGGGTGGCAAGGCGATCGCTGTTAGAATAATGGTAACCGTTCAGGGGGTAATCAAGAAAATGCTCCACATGGAATTGGACGGAATCACGATGAAAAAGTAGTTGTAATTGATTTCATTGCAATAATTCTGAGTAGCAAAAGTCCTATGTCAAGTT
>JAYKJI010000042.1:0-14482 GCA_035285405.1 Snowella sp.
AATATTTTAACCCACATTCCGTACTAAATAGAGGAGAACAAAGAAATACACTCAAAAATAGCAACAGAATGGCTAAAATAAAATCAATCAGTAGCTCATTCACAGTGCAATGACCGAATTAACTGTAAAAAACCTCGACCATTTAGGAATCATCGCAGCGATAGTTGATGAACTAGGCATAGTGGACTATCTCAATGAACAACTAGGAGAAAGAGACAGTACTAAAATCAGTGCCGGTTTGGTGGTCAAAGCAATGCTTCTTAATGGCTTAGGATTTATAAACTCTCCTTTATATTTGTTTAGTAAATTTTTTGAAGATAAACCCCTAGAACATCTCTTAGGAAAAGGAATAAAAGCGAGTGATCTTAATGACGACCGTTTAGGAAGAGTGTTAGATTTAATTTACATGGCAGATATCAACCGTTTATTTGTTGGAATTTGTCTGAAAGCAGTGGAAATTTTTAAGGTAAGAATGCAGAGTTGTCACTTAGATTCAAGTTCGTTATCAGTAGAAGGAGAATATAAATTATCAGTGGGAAAAGAAGACAAAGAAAACAAAATAATTCATATAACTCACGGTTATTCAAAAGATAAACGACCAGACCTGAAGCAATTTGTCTTAAATATGGTCTGTTGGGGGGATGGCGATATCCCCGCTTTTCTCGAATTAGGAGATGGAAATCAAAGTGATAAAAAAGAGTTTGCTGAACTACTAATAAAATTTAAAGAACAGTGGCAATTTGACGGATTACACATAGCAGACACCGCATTATTCAGTGCAGATAATTTGCAAAAGCTAACAGGAATAAATTGGTTATGTCCTGTACCAAAAACAATCAAAGAAGTCCAAGATGTGCTCAGTCAGTTAGTCCCGGAGCAATTTACTAAAACAGATTTAGAGGGTTATAGTATTAGTTCATTAGCAAGAGAATACGGAAAAGTAGAACAACGTTGGATTGTGGTAAAAAGTGATAAAAAGGAAGTTTTAGACCTCAAACAACTGACCAAGAAGATAGGGAAAGCTACTACTCAGGCTGAAAAGCAATTACAACAATTACAACGTCAAGAATTTGCTTGTCAAGAAGATGCGTTAACAGCCCTAAACCAATGGGAAAAGACCTTGCAGTGGCATGTTCTTCAAGACATCTGCGTAGTCGAAAAATGTCATTACTCCCATCGGGGTAAACCCCGCCTCCAGGAACAGCCAACTCGTCGAAGCTATCATGCTCAAGCCATTTTAAGTCTTAACACAGAGAAGGTTCAAGCTTCACAGAGGAAAGCCGGACGTTTTGTCCTGGCAACGAACCATCTGGATAAAGAGTTATTGAGCGACGAGGAAGTCCTTATTTACTACAAACAACAGCAAGGAATTGAACGTAATTTTCGTTTTCTTAAAGATCCCCTATTTATTGCTTCGAGTGTATTTCTCAAAACCCCGGAGCGGATTATGGCATTGGCATTTATTATGACGTTATGTTTGCTGGTGTACAGTTTGGGGCAACGTCAACTGAGACTGGTGCTGAAGGAACAGGGGGAAACGGTGCCGAATCAATTGGGAAAGCCGACTCAGCGTCCAACATTACGTTGGATT
This sequence comes from Snowella sp., assembly GCA_035285405.1. Taxonomy (GTDB): domain Bacteria; phylum Cyanobacteriota; class Cyanobacteriia; order Cyanobacteriales; family Microcystaceae; genus Woronichinia. The sequence continues at coordinate 1,592 of JAYKJI010000042.1, forward strand.
TTTCAACGGATGAGGGGGATCCATCTAGTTGTACTAAGCGGTTGTGAACAAATTATCAACTTAACCCCTGAACGAGAGAGGATTTTACGCTTTTTTGGCCATACTGCTTGCCAGTATTATCTTTTATTGTAAGACTTGTTTATGGCGGCTTTCACAGAATTAAGTACTTAGCAAAGCCGTAAAATGCCCATTTAATATTGGGTTCGCCGCAACTTACCGTACTGAGGATTTCTATATTTTCTTTGTTCTTCTTTTTTGGTACGGAACATGGGTAGTGACAATCAAATTCGCAATATCCTAGACAAAATTAATGCCAATTCGTTATTTGGGGTGTTTAGTGCAATTTTCCAACTACTAAAGACCAGAGGAATATTGACTCAGTATGAGGTGTTAGATAGGCAGTTACTAATTCCGCTAGATGGCACAGAGTATTTCTCCTCCCAAAACATCCACTGTGAGCAATGTTCCCATCGAACCCATAAAAACGGGACAGTGACTTATTTTCATTCGGCAATCTTACCTGTAATTGTCTCACCTCAGCAAAAAGCGGTGATTAGTCTTGACCCTGAATTTATTACCCCTCAAGATGGTCACGAAAAACAAGACTGTGAAGTAGCGGCGGCAAAACGTTGGCTCAACAGACATCGAGAATTCTTTGACCCGTTTAGCGTTACTCTTTTGGGAGATGATCTCTATAGTCGTCAACCGATGTGTCAAGAGGCTCTTCAAAACCACTTTCACTATCTCTTTGTTTGTTTGCCTGAATCTCACTCTACTCTCTATGAGTTTTTGGACTATGCCGATAGGGTGGGGGAGGTTTACTCTTTCCATGAACGTCGTCGTCATGGTCGAGATTGGCATGATTATCATTATCGTTGGACTCATCACTTGCCCCTCAAAGATGATGCCGCTGCCTTGAGTACTCATTGGTTTGAAGTCACTGTTAGTCGCCGTTCTGACGGTCAGGTTCTCTTTCACAACGCTTGGATTACCGACCATTTTCCCCAAGCCGATAATATTGTTGAGTTAGCCAGTGTTGCTCGCTCTCGTTGGAAAACTGAAAATGAGAACCATAATACTCTTAAGACTCAGGGCTACCATTTAGAACACAATTTTGGACATGGTGACCAACATCTTGCTACTTTTTTGCTCACCCTAAATTTACTGGCTTTCTTGTTTCACACCGTTTTACAGCTTTTAGATGATTCCTACCAACGCATCCGACTACTTTTAGGGACTCGAAGACGCTTTTTTCACGATTTACGCACTCTTACTACCTATTTTGTCTTTGATAGCTGGCAACATCTTTTTGATTTTATGCTTGAGTCATTTGACCCCCTTCCCTCGGCTAACTCTTCCTAATTTTTCAAATTTAGAATTGCTGATTTAGAATTGCTGCCCTTGACAAAATCAGATAGTCACTTATACTTAAGTCGGGTGCGAGGAAAATTCAAGAGAAAGCACTTAGGGTCGAAACACGGCAAGACTCCTAGGTGTTTTTTCGATCCAAGGGTTACTTTGCGCGATCATGTCAGGATATCTGCTTTACACAGGATTGCTGGAGTCAGACTTAAGCCATGATGGAAAATAACTGGGAAAACTTTCTTCAAAATCTTGGGGAATGGCAAGGCTCTTTTACGCGAGTATCCCTGGAAGGTGAGCTACTTGATTCCACACCGACATTGCTGACCTTAGAAAGCTTTGAGAATAATCAACTCGTGCGTTTTCGTCTTCAGCGTTTTGGGCCAGGTGGCTATAATGAGCCTCCCATTCAAGATCACGTACAAGAATATCGTTCTGTGGGTGGGCAAAATATCTTTTTTGAGACAGGGGCCTTTTCTAAGGGCTCATTGCAGTTTGCTCCCTTTTCAGAATTTGGGGCCGAATATGGGTTTGTGGCCGGTGATCGCCGTCTGCGTTTTGTTCAACTCTACGACAAGGAGGGAAACCTCAATAGCTTGACCCTGATTCGAGAATTTCGCAAAGGAACAGCGGCTAAAGAACGTCCTCCTTTAAGCGTCGATCAATTATTAGGAAAATGGCAAGGTATTGCCCATACCGTTTATCCAGGGTGGGAACCCTCAAAAACCTATGCAACTCAATTAGAAGTTCAACGCATAGGGAATGGACAATTACGACAAGAGTTATCTTTTGGAGAACAAACCATTACTGCGATCGCTAATATTAAAGACAATCATTTAGATTTTGAAAGCGGCGAAATTCCCAGACGCATTCTCCTCCTCCCTGATGGGACATCAAGCAATACCCCTTTACAAATTAAACTCCGACAACCGTTTTTTGTAGAATTGGGATGGTTAGTGGCAGAGAACGAACGTCAGCGATTGATTCGTAGCTACGATGAGAAAGGAGCTTGGGCCCATTCAACCTTTGTGATTGAAAAGAAAATATGACTCTCTTATTTGATGCTTAAATATTAGCTGTTAGTGATTAACAGAAAGGCGATCGCCACTTTTGGACAAGGAAGGAAAAAGAGTCATATCGATGAAGAATCGGCAGCAATCGATTGTCTTGTTCTTAACACTTTTTTCTTTCCAATGGTTCTCAAGGACATCTATTTTAATACTAATTAAAAGATAGAAAGGATTGCTGCAAACTTGCTTTCTTGAGGATTTTCACCCTAGGGGTGATCATATTTAATTGACGAAATTTAATATTTTTTCTATAGCAAATCTTGGTAAACACTGCTAGATTATTTTTGGTAAAGAGTCAAGCAAACTCTAGTACCACTGCAATCTATGTTGTAAGAATCTGCCTATCTGCCATGACTCAAACCCCTTTTTGATGCTTCAGACACCAATGAATGTTCTAACCACGAATATATGAGTATGACCCAATTTCCCTGGCTAACCACCACCATTTTATTTCCCATCGTCGCGGCTCTCTTCATTCCCATCATCCCAGATAAGGATGGTAAAACCGTTAGATGGTATTCCCTGATTGTTGGTTTAATCGATTTTGTTATTTTAGTTTATGGCTTTTATACGGGTTACGACCTGAATAATCCCAACTTGCAATTGGTGGAGAGCTATACCTGGCTGCCCCAAATTGATTTGAAATGGTCAGTGGGAGCCGATGGTCTGTCGATGCCCTTGATCCTGCTCACAGCCTTCATCACCACCTTGGCTATCATGGCCGCTTGGCCCGTCACCCTCAAGCCGAAACTCTTTTATTTCCTGATGTTGGCCATGTATGGGGGACAAATTGCGGTGTTTGCCGTGCAGGATATGTTGCTCTTTTTCCTGGTTTGGGAATTGGAGTTAGTCCCTGTTTATCTGATTCTTTCGATCTGGGGGGGTAAACGTCGACTCTATGCAGCAACTAAGTTTATTCTCTATACGGCGGGGGGTTCCCTGTTTATTTTGCTGGGTGCTCTCACCATGGCCTTCTATGGCGATACCACGACCTTTGATATGTCGGCGATCACAGCAAAACATTTCCCGTTGAATTTGCAGTTATTGCTCTATGCCGGTTTCCTCATTGCCTACGGAGTGAAATTACCGATTTTCCCGCTCCATACCTGGTTACCTGATGCTCACGGGGAAGCGACGGCTCCAGCCCACATGTTACTGGCGGGAATTTTGCTGAAAATGGGGGGATATGCCCTATTACGCATGAATTTACAGATGCTGCCCGATGCCCACGCGATTTTTGCTCCGGTGTTGGTAATCCTTGGCGTTGTCAATATTATCTATGCGGCCTTAACCTCCTTTGCCCAACGAAACCTGAAACGTAAAATTGCCTATTCTTCCATTTCTCACATGGGTTTTGTGTTGATTGGGATGTCCTCTTTTACCGACTTAGGTTTGAGTGGAGCGATGTTACAGATGATTTCTCATGGTCTGATTGGAGCCAGTCTCTTTTTCATGGTCGGAGCTACCTACGATCGCACCCATACCTTGATGTTGGATGAGATGGGGGGTGTGGGCCAAAAGATGAAGAAAATGTTTGCCATGTGGACGGCCTGTTCCTTTGCTTCTTTAGCATTGCCGGGCATGAGTGGCTTTGTTGCCGAACTGATGGTCTTTGTAGGTTTTGCTACCAGTGATGCCTATAACCCGATTTTTCGTACCATTGTGGTGATTTTGATGGGGGTTGGGGTTATTCTCACGCCGATCTATCTGCTCTCGATGCTGCGAGAAATTCTCTATGGCCCAGAGAACCAGGAGCTTACCAGTCATCATGCTCTGATTGATGCAGAACCCCGTGAGGTGTTTATTATTGCCTGTTTATTGGTTCCTATTATCGGCATTGGTTTCTATCCTAAGTTAGTCACTCAAATCTATGCTTCTAGCACGGAACAGTTAACGGCAACATTACGGCGATCAGTTCCTAGTTTGGTGCAGAATGTGGCCCTTTCTCCAATTGAGACAGTGGCTTTACAGGCTCCTGAAATTGGTCGTTAAAACTAAGATAAGTTAGGGTGGATAAATAATGACTTGTATCGTTGTTTTTATCCCCCTAAACAAAAAGGCATCTCTTTCAGATGCCCCGGATCGACTGGTCGATAGTCATTAAACTTACTTGAAGCCAACCGCAGCCTGCCAGACAAACGCTAATGCTAAAAAGAACAGTGGGATAATGGGCAGTACATCAACGAGTGGATCAAAGATTTGATAGGCTTCCGGCAATTTAGCCAGTAATAATGCGATCTCCATTGCTTGAGTTCCCTTGCTAACAGACAAATTTTGATAAATCAATAGATTAAATCCTAGCACGAGTTGTCCGTGATCCCCTGGCTCTGATTAGGTTGTTTAGGGGTTTTCTGGTGAGTTTGGCCAAAGGAGTTTCAAGGCCAGAATGGCAAATCCGATCGCCGCGATCGCCTTGAGAATTTTCGCCGGTAAAAGTTGGGCCAGACTACCGCCAGCGATGACTCCCAAAAAGCTGGCCAGGATCAAGGCCGTCACTGAACCGAAAAAAACGGCTTTCGGGGATTTAGCACTACCCCCCAGAGCGATCGCCGCTAGTTGACTTTTATCCCCAATTTCAGCCAGAAAAACCGTAATAAAACTAAGACCTAATAGCTGCCAGTCCATAATAAATGCTCTTGATTTTGCTGAATTTTAAATAAACCCTTACTCATCCTTAACGGGTAGTTAATCGGCAATTAACAAATACTCAATCGGTAATTAATAGGTAATGACATCACCGATCAATAGTCCTGTAATCAGCAGCAGTAAGATCGCCACCGATAAATCTAATACCTGGGGAGACAATCGCCTGGCAATCCAATAACCGATTAATACACCTAAAAGACTAGTAACGATTAAGGCCAAAGCTGATCCCGCAAAGACAATCCAAGGAGACTGGGACTCTGCACTAATCAATAGGGTGCTGAGTTGAGTTTTGTCCCCCATCTCTGCTAAAAAAATCGTGATAAAGGTCGAAGTAAAAACCGAACGAAAATAGGAAGGCTCTGGTTTTTGCTCCTGAATGGCTTCTGAATGCAATTCTGAATTGGCTTGATCACCAGTCACTACCATAAAATTGACACTAAAATCTTTTTAGGCTTTTTCATACTTTTCTCATTATTACGCATAAACTCTGTCATCTCCTGGAATTTTTTATTTTTAGCTGCCACAGTTAAGCCCCATTAACAGCGATCGCCTTTCCCTTTCGGCCATGAACCCATCTCATCATCTCCTGATTTTTACCCGTTATCCTGAAGCTGGTAAAACGAAAACCCGTTTGATTCCCCTTTTAGGCGCACAGGGAGCAGCCGATTTGCATCGTACCCTAACAGAACAGACCGTCAGTATGGCCAAGCAGCAACAACAAGCCGTCCAGATGAAAATCACAATTTATTTTTCTGGGGGAAATTATGCTTTGATGCAGAACTGGCTGGGGACAGAGCTTGAATATCGCCCTCAAAGCCATGGAGATTTAGGACAAAAAATGCAGCAGGCTGTTTTAACGTCTTTTTCTCAAGGAGCTAGTCGTGTGATCCTAATTGGCACAGATTGTCCTGATCTGACGGGTAGCATTTTAGAAACCGCCTTTCAATCTTTAGAAAACGTTGATATTGCGATCGGCCCGGCTCAAGATGGAGGCTATTATCTCCTCGGTTTGCGCTATCCAATCCCTGAAATTTTTGATCATATTGATTGGGGAACCGAACGGGTTTTGGCTCAAACCCAAGCAAACATTACCCAAAAACATTACAAAACTTATTATTTGCCGATTCTTAGTGACATTGATCGTCCTGAAGATTGGCTTGCCTGGATTAAAACGAAAGATTTTTAAAATTTCCTTAAAATTTAAGCTTGAAGCGAATTGCGTCGGTTCATGGCCAATAACAACATAAGTGCTTAGGCACAATCATTTACACATACCGATCCTTGTGCAGCAAGGTTTTCAGCTTTATCTAAAGGGTAATTTATTTTGCATGACTACTTACAAGAAAATTAAGTAAAATTAGCCAGATTTCCTCCTTGCTCCCAACAGTTTCCTATTCTCAATCACCAATCTCTCAACCGTTTAAAACGACAACGATTCTTTGCATCTTATTAAAGGATCTATACAGAACAGTCACCTTAATTAGCAATAGCAAAGTTTTTTATTACATTGTGTAAATTTTAAGTAATCTATCACCTTTATCTATTAAAGTAATAGTATTATTTCCAACCCAAGCTACATAAATTCTACTCCTAGAGACTCGCTGCTTCGGTTTCAGTAGTAGAGAAGATCGTTATTTTTACCTCAACCATGCAAAGACGTATTACGAAATAGCAATGAAAATCACCAATCTTTACAATTTTTATAAGCTGACGGGAACAGGGCTGCTCAGCCTATCGTTACTCACTCCCATGCTTTTTGCTCAGGCCACCCCTCTACGTCCTGAAATCACTCCTGCCGTCAAAAATGATGTTTCGCCCCCCCTGCGAGATCTCATTTCTAAGCCAGACTCTGGGAATCAGAGAGAAATTCCGCTACGATCCATCCCTTTGCCATCTTCCTCATTGACTGGTGCACCCGATCAGGCCGTCCAGTCCTCAGCCTCCAAACCCTTAGCTGGTACAACACCCGGATTGAACTTTGCTGGCATTGGCAAGGGAGACTATGGCTACTCCCCCAATAGCGCACCACCCGATACCAACGGAGCAGTGGGAGACACCCAGTATGTACAGGTTGTTAATACTGATTTTGCCGTTTTTAACAAGACCACCGGCGCAATTCAATTGGGCCCCAAAAAGATTAATACGGTTTGGTCGGGTTTTGGAGGGGGCTGTCAAACCAATAATGATGGAGATCCTACCGTACTCTACGACAAGATAGCCAAACGGTGGATCATTTCCCAATTTTCCGTCAGTACGACTCCCTATCTCCAATGTGTCGCCGTTTCCACTACCTCCGATGCGACAGGAACCTACAATCGTTATGCCTTTAGTTATGGCAATGTGGCATTTCCCGATTATCCTAAGATGGGGGTTTGGCCCGATGCTTATTACATTACCTTTAATATTTTCAACAATGGTACAACCTATGCAGGTGCGAAAGCATGTGCCTATGACCGTGCCAAAATGTTAGCAGGACAAGCCGCGACTCAACAGTGTTTTGATCTAGGTACATCCTATGGTAGTTTACTCCCTGCTGATTTGGATGGTAATACACCTCCCCCTAGTGGTTCTCCCAATTATCTCGTCAATTTTGGCACGAACAAACTAAACCTTTGGAAGTTCAAAGTGGATTGGGCGAACACGGGTAATACTACCCTAACAGGCCCCACTAGTCTTCCTGTTGCCGCTTTTACGCCGGCCTGTAATGGTGGAACCTGTATTCCTCAATCGGGAACCACTCAGAAACTAGATTCCCTGGCCGATCGCCTTATGTATCGATTAGCCTATCGCAATCGAAGTGGTACAGAATCCTTAATGGTAACTCACTCGGTCAAGGTGGGAACGACACGCACTGCACCCTCAGGAATTCGTTGGTATGAATTAAGGATTGCTGGTGGTACTCCTTCTGTCTTTCAACAAAGTACTTTTGCGCCAGATTCTACTACCTATCGCTGGATGGGAAGTATTGCTATGGATAAGCTTGGCAATATGGCAGTGGGGTATAGTGCCTCTAGTTCTGCTATTCATCCCGCTATTCGCTATACAGGTCGTCTCGTCAGCGATCCGCTCAATACGATGCAGGCAGAGAATAGTATTATTGAAGGTACCGGTTCTCAGAACTCTCGCCTCAGCCGTTGGGGTGACTACAGTGCCATGTCCGTCGATCCCGTTGATGATTGCACTTTTTGGTACACCAATGAATACCTAAAGACCGATGGCAGTTTTAACTGGAGTACCCGCATTGCCAGCTTCAAATTCCCAAGCTGTAATTAATAGGTTGTTAATCATCTAAAACGCAGACGGGCAAGGGGCTTAAGCCCCTTGTTACAAAATTTTGAGCCAATCATGATACTAGTGATAGCTTACTTCAGTTTTGGCTAGTCGTCCTGTCATGCTGTCTAGCCTATGGAAACGAAAAAAGGGCAGCGATCGCCCCTCTGTTCAATGTCTAATTAGACTAATATTTTTGATCGAATTTAAGCGGCTAAGGGCTTTTGCAAACATTGGATAATCGATGCTTTTTCGAGTAATCCTAATAATTCACCACTGTCTTTAACCACTGCTAATTGAGGAATTTTGTCTTTTTCCAAACGTTGAGCAACGTCAAAGAGAGATTCAGTCGCATTGACCGTTTTTAGCTGATCAGGAGCTTGCATCACATCATGAATAGAAAACTGTGTCCAATCTGAAGTTGGAATATTTTTGAGAGCATCGACTTCTAGACTGCCGACTAATTGACCGATCGCGTTCGTAACTAAGAATTTACGCCAAGGGGTTTTTCCAATTACATAATTATTAACAAATTCCCGTAAGTTTAACGCTTCTCCCACAATCGGACTATTGGGAATAATTGCATCCTGGGCCGTATAAGCTGACATGGTTTCTTTAATTTGGACATTACGGGCCGAAAAACCAGCATTTTGTAACAAAAACCAACCGACTAATACTGTCCAGAAATCACCCACTGGTAGAACGCGCAAAATCCCTAAACTTCCTACACCAATCGCTAACCAACCGAAGACTTGACCCACACGACTCGCTAACAAAATACCTTTATTTTGATTCCCAGTGATTTGCCAAACTAGGGCCTTGAGAATATTGCCACCATCTAAGGGCAAACCTGGAATGAGATTGAATAAGGCTAGTGCCAAATTAATTGCCGCTAATAGGGCAACGATCGCTTGCAAAGGTAGCGGTAAAGATAGGTTTGCTCCCAGAATGGTTAGTAGTCCAAAGAGAATGAGGCTCACTAATGGCCCGGCGATCGCCACCGCAAAAGCTTCTAGAGGCGTTTCCGATTCCTTTTCTAGATTAGCTAGTCCTCCAAATAAAAAGAGGGTAATCGATTTCACTTCAATGCCCTGGGCGATCGCCAGTAAGCTATGACCCAATTCATGAGCAACCACGGAAGCAAACAGCAGTAAAGCAGTCACTAAGCCCAAAAACCAGGGAGTAATTCCTGTTAACTGGGGAAAAATCGTCAATTCCTGCCCATAGGTCAGCGTCACCAGTCCGAGAACTAGAAACCAAGACGGATTCACAAAGAAAGGAATCCCAAATAGAGTACCAAGGCGCAGATTGTTATTCATGCCAAACTCTCCAATGAGGTGAGAAGCGATATGTCCCAATTGTAACGAAATGTAAATTTAAATTAAGAATTCCTAAGACCGTAAATACCGCCCTAAAGCATTCGGTTATCAGAGCGGGAGGTTTGGGGATTGGGAGCTAGGAGCGTCATTCAACGAAATCGTGCTTTTGCGATCCCAGCTAAATAGCGGCCATCAAGACCTGAGTAGCGTTCTAACCCCCCTAACAGGTTCGGAAAACTACACTCCCTTAAATACACTCCTGCCAGGCACACTATAGATAAGTTCTCGAACTGCTAAAGACCTGATTATTTTATAAATACTCATACAGTTCAGAGCTTTAAGTAGTCCTTATAGTTATTTCGGAGCAACCGATATTATGGGAAAAGTAGTTGGTATTGATTTAGGAACGACAAACTCCTGTGTCGCTGTGATGGAAGGCGGCAAACCTACTGTTATTGCTAATGCCGAAGGGTTTCGTACCACTCCCTCCGTCGTAGCCTATGCTAAAAACGGCGATCGCCTTGTGGGTCAAATTGCCAAACGCCAAGCAGTCATGAACCCTGGCAACACCTTTTATTCCGTCAAACGCTTCATTGGACGGAAATATGACGAAATTACCAACGAAGCAACAGAAGTATCCTACAAAGTATTACGAGATAGCACGGGCAATGTGAAATTAGACTGTCCTGCTCAAGAAAAACAATTCGCTCCCGAAGAGATTTCGGCTCAAGTTTTACGTAAATTAGTTGATGATGCCAGCAAATATTTAGGAGAAACCGTTACCCAGGCAGTAATCACGGTTCCTGCTTACTTTAACGATTCCCAACGTCAAGCCACCAAAGACGCGGGTAAAATTGCGGGGATTGAAGTCCTACGGATTATTAACGAACCCACGGCGGCTTCTCTAGCCTATGGTTTAGACAAAAAGAGCAATGAAACCATCCTGGTTTTTGACTTAGGTGGTGGAACCTTTGACGTATCTGTATTAGAAGTAGGCGATGGTGTCTTTGAAGTATTAGCAACTTCCGGTGATACTCACCTGGGTGGTGATGACTTTGACAAAAAGATTGTGGACTTCTTAGCAGAAGAGTTCAAAAAGGTTGAAGGCATTGATCTTCGTTCCGATAAACAAGCTCTGCAACGTCTCACCGAAGCAGCCGAAAAAGCCAAAATTGAACTGTCAGGGGTCAGCCAAACGGAAATTAACCTACCCTTTATCACCGCTACTCAGGATGGCCCTAAACATTTAGATACGACCCTCAGCCGCTCAAAATTTGAGGAACTTTGTTCTGATTTGATTGACCGTTGCCGTATCCCGGTGGAAAATGCGGTACGCGATGCCAAAATTGATAAGAGTGCTTTAGATGAAGTGGTTCTGGTGGGGGGTTCAACTCGGATTCCGGCGGTACAAGAACTGGTGAAAAAGGTATTGGGTAAAGACCCCAACCAAAGTGTTAACCCCGATGAAGTGGTGGCAGTGGGTGCGGCTATTCAAGGCGGTGTCTTAGCGGGTGAAGTCAAAGATATTCTCTTGCTTGACGTGTCGCCTCTCTCCCTCGGCGTGGAAACCCTGGGCGGTGTGATGACTAAAATTATTCCCCGTAACACCACCATTCCCACCAAGAAATCGGAAACCTTTTCGACCGCAGTGGATGGTCAAACCAATGTGGAAATCCATGTGCTGCAAGGGGAACGGGAAATGTCTCGCGACAATAAGAGTCTGGGAACCTTCCGGTTAGATGGCATTCCTCCGGCTCCTCGTGGTGTACCCCAAATTGAAGTGACCTTTGATATTGATGCCAATGGTATTCTCAATGTCACGGCCAAAGATCGCGGTACCGGCAAAGAGCAATCCATCAGCATTACGGGAGCTTCTACCCTACCCGATACGGAAGTAGAACGCATGGTCAAAGAAGCCGAAGCCAATGCGGCCGCCGATAAGGAACGTCGGGACAAAATCGATCGCAAAAACCAAGCGGATTCCCTGGTTTACCAAGCCGAAAAACAAATTAGTGAATTGGGTGACAAGGTTCCCAGTGCTGACAAAACGAAAGCTGAGGGTCTAATCAAGGATCTTAAAGAAGCGATCGCCGCCGAAAACGATGAGAAGATTCAAAGCTTACTACCCGAATTACAACAGGTACTTTACAGTATTGGTACCAGTATGTATCAGCAAGCGGGTGGCCCGGAAGGTGCGGGTGCGGCTCCTGGCGGTGGTGCAGGCCCAACCCCTGGCAGTAGCGGTGGCGATGATGTCATTGATGCTGAATTCTCAGAATAGAATAATCAAGCTTATTACCGGCTGAGTAACAATGCTCAAAGGGTGATAGGTACTTATGCAAGAATCGCGATCGCTTTTTTCAAACATCAGAAGAGGCGATCGCTTTTTAGTAAATTAATTGGCGTTGTATAATAGAGGTATGAATTGAGGAAATCCTATTTGTGTAAACTGTGGTTATCAATTTACAGATAACTATGTGATCTCCACTTCACAAAACAATCACCCTTCCACAAAAAGATCGGCACTTTACAAAACGATCGCCACTCCACAAAAAGATTGCCCCTTCACCTCACAAAACGCGATCGCATAACAAACTTATAGTTGTTTTAGTAATTTGTCGTAATTGCTATGGGAGCCGATCCAAAACCAAATAATTGTTTCTGAGTCTTTCATTACACCGATAGCACGCCAACCAATACCTACTCGGACTGAATAAGCAGGTTGTCTTGTGTTAAGTTTTTTGAATTCTAAACTGGAATGAAATGGATTTTGTTTCCAGAGTTTATAGTTTTTTTTGCGGTTTCTTTGACTCCTTAAGGTAATGCAGAAAAATATTGAATAAATTCATCGGTTAATTCTGATTTCATAATTGATCAAAACCGATTTTCTTGGTTTTACCATTAACAGAATCTCTCAGTGGTTTTGCCGCTAATTCTTCTAATTTAGTATGCTGAGGTTGAGATAGAGTTTGCTGCCATTTTAGTTCATTTTCAATGTCTTCTATTAGTTGTTGTGCTCGTTCACTTTGTAAGTCATCAGGTAAGTTTTGAGCTTTATTAAAGGCTTCTGTTAGTAGGGTATTCATACGTTAATGATGTTTAATTAGGGCTTGCTGAAAAAGTCAAAAAACGAAAGAAATGTGGGTTAGGGAAGTATAAACTGAAAAAGCAGAGATAACTTATACTTATGATGAGAAGTCAAAATACGAATTTTGTTTAATCTA
>JAYKJI010000043.1:0-13182 GCA_035285405.1 Snowella sp.
TCTATCTTAATCTTAATTGATAATATATCAATTTTGATGTATAATGTTAGTGTAATTTATTTATTATTTACGCAATATGGGAGCACTACCAAGCGGTTATAAATCACCATCGAGCAATGGGGTTTACGCAACGCTACAACCGGGCAGCAACAAGTTTCGTATTTTATCCGACATTATCGTGGGCTGGGAGTCCTGGGTTGGAACCAAGGAGGAAGGCAATCGAAAACCAGTGCGCGCAAGATTTGATGAGCGCAGAGAATTGCCAGAGCCTACAGATCCAAGAGATAGGGTTAAATTCTTCTGGGCTATGGTTGTCTGGAATTATAGGGACGAACAAATCCAGATACTTCAGCTAACTCAAAGAACCATACAAAAAGCTCTTGAGGAGTTGGAGGCAAATGAAGATTGGGCCGATCTTCGGAACTTTGATATTACTATTACAAAACAGGGAGAAGGATTAAAGACCGAGTATGGCGTAACTCCATCTCCGGCAAAAGCACTACCAATTGATATAGAACAAGAATATGCACTAATGTCCGTAAACCTCGACGCTTTGTATATAGGCGGGGATCCGTTCGAAACTACTTTATCTGACGAGGCCGATGCTGAAATCACAACAAGGGTTAAGATGAATGCGGCAAAGAAATATTCGGCTTAAAAGGGTGGCACTAGAGTTAAGGGCAGGAGGAATCCTCCTGTCCTTTGGGCTGAATGGCTGGTTACTTGATCTAATAATTCTTATCGTACTTTTAAAACATGGAAGAACTATTGAACAGATTACAAGATATTTTAAGGGAAGAGACAGAACTAGGCAGGCTAAAGAAAGAGAACGAGGATAAAAAATATCTGGTGCTGAAAGAGTTAGAGCCCTTGATCGTGGCAGATGTTTATTCCAATGATTTCGTGAGCTTAAAAAAGAAAAATGGCCGCCTAATCTCTTATAAGAAAAAGTATGGTCTTATCTAAGTACGAAAAATATAAACGAATATTTCCCGAAATAAGAGTCAGCTGGAGCCTATATAAACTATACGCCCAAAAGAACTGGCCAGAGATCTGGGATTATCTGATTGGTGCGCCACAAGAATCAACTATGCAACAAAGTCTTGGGAACTTAACCCATGAATGGATTGAGAAGAATGGATGGGATGCAATCCAGGGATTAGAAAGGCTAGGATTATCAAGCCTGAAAGGACTTGAGCAAGAAGTTAAACTGGAAAAAAGGCCAGCAATAAAGAACGGACAAAGATACGTTATCGTTGGGAAACCGGATCTTTTTAATGACGATCTAGTAATTGATTGGAAGTCTGGAAAGATGACTGGTTATGAACAACAATTACAACTTTACATGTGGATGCTTGGCGAAAAATGCAAGGATGGTTTCATTGTCAAAGTTGAACCTGTTTTAGAAAACGGTATAATTAAGGAGGTTAGGGCTGGCAAAATATTCCAATATGCTCGCAGAAAAGATTCTGGAACTATTTGGATAAATAGAATGGAAACCCTGGCCTCTGATATTTATAGGAATCTAAACCAGCTTGATAAATATTTGAGGCTATGAAGAACCCAAAAGAAGAAATGTACAGACAATTGATTGAAGATGCATGTGTTGCATGGCAATGGCGTAGATTTAAAGAGTTGCCAGATATTTTTAAACTTTTACCGGCTTATTATAAGCTTGTACTTAATACAAGATTGAGAGACTTAATTGCCGAGGAAGAACATTGGTTAGATAATTTTAAAGTTTTTAACAGTGAGAAAGTTGGAAGGCCCGGAAATTGAAATTGCAAGACGCAAAATTAAAAAGCTTGCCGAAATGAAGGCAGAGCTCTCGTTGATTGGGGCGGATACTTTGACGGATATTATCGAGGGCACCCCTATTGCATATCGTACAGCGATCAGTTGGTATAAAAAATATCAGGCAAGCTACCTTCAAAAAAGAAGAAAGAAAAATAGTCTGGCTTAATTTTTAACATCAAACCCATGTCATTCGACAAAAAAACCAGCACAGCAATTGCAGTGGTACTTATTTTTATTGCGCTGGTATTCTGCTCTTGTTTTATGCAAACATTTTTAAGCGACTTTAGACATAATTAGCCCCTTGCAAATATATCAATATTGATATATAATGTTGTTACTAATTTAGTAATAACCAAGCATGAACAAATTCAGAGGTGTGGAACCCTGGGTCTGGGCATTTGCCTCAATAGTGACGATGGGTTATTCGCTATTACTTGCGGTCAATAACGATCAAATCGGCTCAATGATCTGCATAGTATTGGCAATTGTGGACTACCTTCTTTTTAAGATTAGTTATTTCGAGAATTCGGTTGACTGATAATGTTGCCATTGCAACAACTGTATGCGCCTATATCGCCTGGTCTAGTTTAAACTCACCCAATATGGTTTTTATAGGCAATATTTGGATCTCACAATTTTAATCATGGACAATGACGACATAGGCTGCTTGATTGTGATTCTGCTTATATTAATACTTTGTAAACTTTGTAATCTTTACTAAAAATGGCAAATTATAAAAACACAGGAATAAATAATAGTGGGTACTGGAACTCAGGGGACGGGAACTCGGGGGACAGGAACTCAGGGTACTGGAACTCAGGGGACAGGAACTCGGGGGACAGGAACTCAGGGTACTGTAACTCAGGGGACAGGAACTCAGGGTACTGGAACTCAGGGAACTGTAACTCAGGGTATTTCAATACCAATGAGCCATGCGTCAGGATGTTCAACAAAGATACAGGCCTAAAAGGGGATGAAGTCAATATCCCAAGATTTTTATACCATTTGAAATTAACCGAGTGGATTTCCGAAAGTGACATGAGCGACCAAGAGAAAATAGACAATGCTCATTTCCACACAGAAGAAGGCTACTTAAAAACCTATGAATACAAAGAAGCATGGGCAAACTTATGGAAAGAAGTTACGCAAGAGGACATTAAAGCACTTAAAGCATTACCAAACTTTGACGCAAAGATATTTGAGGAAATAACGGGAATTGATGTAGCCGAAGACACCAAGCAGGAAGCCAAAAAGAAAGAACTTTTAGAAAAGGCTCAGGAGTTAATTGAAAATGCTAAGGAGTTACAGAAGCAGGCAGAAAGACTTTAATTATTAAGTGACTAAGATGAAAATAAACGCTATAAATCGTGAGCTGGCTGAAAGGAGAATAAGATGAAATCCCAAGAATATCACGATATGCTTTATAAGTTGCGAGGCCGAATGACGCTTAGAGCTATTGATAATAGATTTTATTGTGCTGTAAATCCTAAAAATGGAGCCGAGATAGTTGACGTTCAAATGAAATGCTGGATGAGCCAAACGGAATACGGCCACACAGAATTAGTTTCTGATGAATTGCTGATAAATGCCGACATAGAAAGACTTGCAGACCATATAACCGAAAAATTCCTTGAAAAGATAAAGTATATACAGCAAAGAGAGCGGAATAATTCTTTATCTGTTTATTATTAAAAAAAACGACCAATGACAAAAACTAAGCTTTGGGAGATTAGAATAACAGATGACGGGAAAATATATAGCGATTGCGAATCCAAAGAAGAAAGCTGTTGGTCATTCAATTGGGGAGACGGTGAACGGGGCGGATTTGGAGCCACTGCAAAAACAAGAGAAGCTTGTCTAAAAAAGATATTTGCTAATTTTAAAGAGGAAATTGCCGAAAAAAGACACGAAATTGCTCAATTAAAAAAATCATATAAAAAGTTACAATTTGAATTTTCAAAGGTTAAACAAAATGACAAAAACTAACGATGACCAAAATTGTTATTCTAGCTTCATCAGGGGAATATGGGTAGGTGCGTTACTAACTTGGATATCTTATATCGTTTTACAAGCAATAAAATGACAAAAACTAACGAGGCAGAGTGGGTTAATAAGTTTATAGATAAATTTTGTGATGGCGACTGTAATATGTGGGCATGCAAACAAGAAGCTTGTGAAAGTTGTGGTGCGCCATTACCTTACGAATTAGAGGACTTTATCAAGGAGCTTCTAGCCAAAGAGGTTAAGGAAGCGTATGAAAGGGGATTTATAGTAGGTTTAAAAACCCAAGAGGTCACAACTAGAATGGAGAAAAAGAACAGATGAAAGGCCGACTAAATTTTAATTTTTAAACAAAGAGGAATGAGAGAGTTGAAATTTAGGGCATGGGATTTTAAAAAGAATAGATTTGTTGAAAACGACCTGGATTTATATGATAGACCAAATGCAAACGTGGGTGAATATGCAATTGGTTCTAACGGTAAATTATGTTTTTTTGAAAGTACTGAGGGCGGAATGGAAACAATAGAATTTGATGACAGCGAAATAGAGGTTAGTTGGTACACAGGACTAAAAGATAAGAATAGGAAAGAGATTTATGAAGGAGACTGCATTATGGAATTAACGGAATCTATTGGGTGGTGCGAGAAATGTGTCGGTTGGCAAATTGTTGGCAAATATGACAATGAAAGTATATGCCATAGATGCGATGGCGACTACTCACTTGATGAATTAGTTGACGAGAATGGCTTATTAACCGAGCAAGTAATAGGCAATATTTACGAGAATCCAGACCTACTTCAGTAATTCTGGGGCAGGAGTCAGGGGGTAAGGTTCTTTTAGAATTGAATATTTTTAAGGGGGATTAATGAGAGTTCGATTCTCTACTGCTTGGGCAACTGACGAGTATGAAAATGAGCCGGAAACGGATAAGCCCTGAGCAGTCTATAAAGGTGTAGATTCCTCCCCCTTAAGAGTATTTAATAGCTCTTTAAGTTGAATATCAATAGCAGATGAAGCTGAAAGGTCAAATGGATAGAGGCAATGAGCATCACCAAGTTCCTTTATCACGTGATTTGCAAGGTCATGCCTTGCCATCTGCTATCGGGATTTAACGTTACCCGAAAAGGTTCTAGTACAGGTTGCTGAATAAGCGTAAAAAGGAATCCTGTACTAGCCCATTAGTCATCACCAGCAATGGGCGATACGTTGGCAACAACTTCCGAAAGGATAGCCCTGCTGGGTTGACATTAACAATTTAAAGCCATCATCTATTTTTTATATTCCTGTAGATGAAAAGCAAAGTGGCTTTCGAACATTGTCAGCTTAATCAATCCGGGGCGATTGCCGAAAACAAAGGAAGCGAAATGACCTGGACTAATGACGCTAGAGAGGCTTATGGAAAAGAACTCGTTGCCGTTGCAGCAAACGTATGTGCAGAATGTAGAGCAATATCTATTTGCAACCCCCATATAACAGCACAAGGCGTTACAACTAAGATTTAACTTATAAAAAGACAAATATGCCTAGAAAATATTACCAAAGCAGCAATCATGGCTACACAAGTCCTTTGTATCAATCTAGAGATGGCAAAAGAGTAGAGTCCGACCCCTATTATTTCAAAAGCATAATGGAAACGCTCATTGATGCCAGATACAAATGGGACGAGATCGAATACGAAAACGGCAAGGATAAAAACTATGTTCCCAAGCAAAACCCCATAAACGATAAAACAATTTCCTGGGTATCCAGATACTTAAATAGCTTTAATAAAGACTATCAATTGCACACTAATCATTTTAACGAAACAACAAAGGAGGAAATGTCACTGATATGTGAAAGTTTCTAAAAATTAGGGTCAAGTTTGTTTGCTACAAATTTCAAATTAAGAGGGCCTTGACGGGGCCTTCTTCTTTTAAATGACTCAATACTCGACTTATGCATCAGGATGCGTTCTAGACATGCTACAGCTTGAAATTTGACCATATCTTATTGTTTGCCCGGGTTCTGTTTCTAAATTATTAATAAAATAGCGAAGCTCTCTTTTATTACTTATTCTTTTTACTGTTTAAAGACCTTGTGTTTTTTAATATGTATGATACGCAAAATTTGCTGATCTGAAAATGCAACTTGTGCGAATCTAGATACGCAATATTTGCGTATCATATAGGCAAAAGGCCTACTTGATGCCCCTTCTCTTAAAATGTAAAGTATATAAATTTGTCTTACCTTGTCCTCTTCTGGTGATAGTTACAAATCCATTCACCTCTAATTCTTTGATAGCAGATGTTACGGAACGTAAACTAATTCCACAATCTTTGGCCAGAATTTCTTGGCCCGGAAAAGCAGAGTTTTTATTTCCCCAGCAATAACTAAGGATCATGGCGTAAACGATCTTGGCATGGGCAGATATTTTCTGTGTCAAAAGAACGTAGTTAGGAATTAGTGTATACCCCTTTTGAGATATGAAGTCTGCGCCATCCAGAATAATATCTTTTCCTTCTTTTTTATTAGATTCTGCGTATAGGTCTTTAAAGGATTTCATTTTCCTGGGCAGTAAAGTAATTATCAAAGATTTGTTGGGAAACATCGTAAATATCTTTATCCTCCATCAATGCCTTGACTTTTATCCGTTTTATTGTGTCAGGGCGTAGATACGTGGTAAACCTTATTTTGCTAGTAGTCTGTTCCCGCTTAAGTTCAAAGCTTACGTTTAAATTTTGTTCTGGCACATTATCAACTTGTTTACTTGTTGATTTGTCGGGTGAATTGTCTACATGTTTACTAGCATCTTTGGGGAAGAATGCTGATCCTTCGGAAAGTTCATTAGCAATAGTGGATTCGTTTAGTTTTTTCATATTTGAAACAGTTCCATAATTAAAGAGTTATAAGCCTCGGCAGCAAGAGCTTTAGGATTAAAGCTAAATACGTCACTTTTATTAAAGTGGGCATCCCTAAGATCAGTATTACGTGGTATTACCTGCTTAAATACTTTTTCAGTATAGGTCTGTCTTAGTATCTTCAGAGAGGTTTTGCTATTAATAGTCGTATCTGACATGGTAAACAGGAAGCCCAGTATATCCAGATTGGGATTATAATATTCCTGCACCTGGCTTATTGTTTTTTGTAGTTGCACCACAGAATCCAGCTCAAAGTATCCGGGCGAGATTGTAATAATTACTTTCTCGGCAGCGGTAAGCCCATTTAGCGTAAGCCAGGATAACGATGGTGGACAATCAATAATGATATATTCATAGTTGTTTTTAATCTTGTCCAGTTGTGTCTTTAATCTGGCTTCTCTATGGTCTTGGGCAACTGTTAAGGAAAGATCTGCGTTAGATAATAGAATGTGCGCTGGTGCGACACTAAGATTTGGAACCTTGGAGGGACTTTCGATAATTGGTTGCCTGTCCAGTATTGGAGCATATAGCGTAAATTCCTTTGGTAGTCTTGAATAATCATTCAAAAGCACTTTGCTGGAATTTGCCTGTGGATCCATATCTACAAGCAGGACTCTTTTATTCTTTCTGGCAATACCCGCAGCTAGTGAAATCGAGGTGGAGGTTTTACCCGTACCACCCTTTTGTGAGGCGATAGCTATAATCATGGTCGTGTTCTCGCAGAATCCCTTTTATGGGTTATCCTGGTCAAACATAATAAGTAATACTTCAAAGCTAGACATTTTTTTAGAAGATGTCAAGTCTAAATTCCTTTACCACCCAGCTACGCCATAGGATAATAATATATATCAACAATGATAGATATGAAGATTCTTAAACGTCTGTTAAGAATAGCTCCACCGCAATATTCCAAGCGGATGAAATTACTTTATTATGCATTACCCCATGATAAAAAAGGTAAGTTCCTCAAAGAAATCCAAAAAGAATTACAGGAATTTAGCAATAGAAATGGCTAAGAAGATAGCCAAGAGGAGAGATCGCTATACCTGCCAAAAAACAGGTAAAAAAAGTGGGCAGGTAGTAATACATGGAAGTCATATTCTTCCTGTTTCAAAGGGAGAGTTGTTGGCCGCAGATCCAGAAAATATTATTGCGCTATCTGCTAGCGCCCATAAATTAGCACGAGACTCTTGGCATCAGTCACCACTTGAACAGGATTGGTTTTATAAGAAGTTTCCAGGACTTAAGGAAAAATTGTTGGCCAAACGCGAGACACGCCCCATTAAGGAGTGGGAATGGGAAGAACAATATTTAAAACTCAAAAAGCAATATGAAGATATGCACTAAATAAACACTTAGCAAAACAGATTTTTTGTACATATCACTGTTACTGGAAGGCAAAAAAGAAAAGTCCATTTAGGAGCGAAATTAAAAGTAGCTTTAAATCCCTAAAATAGACATATTGTACATAATAATTGTTATACCCAATAAATAACAATGACTGTTACTCCATTAAAACGACTTATAGACTTACAGATTCAGAGAAATCATCTAATACTTCATATCCATAAAATAGATGTTTTTAAATATTTGTATCCCATAGTGTGTTAAATCCGGGGCGTTGGCACCCAAAACGAGAACAGGAAAAATTGGTCAGCAGAGCTGCCCAAAAGGGAAGTAATAATTTTTATCAAAAAGGAGGTTAAGCCAACTTTTAATTACTTATTACTTTCCCATCAATGGAAAAATACAGTCCACAGTATGAGTCTGAATCGCTGCATGATTACATCGAATCTGAGCTAGACAAGATGTATACGCTAGATGCCGAATTTGAAGAAATGCAGAAAGAATCATTAATCGCTGCAGATCTTCCACAACACCCAACATTTTTACTCGACTAAACATGAATATGACAGATCCAAAAATTTCAATGGTTATTAATCCTGCGGCCTATACATTAGGGGCGATTGAACGCCAATCAGCTGGTCTAGAACTTTTTAATGAGTGCAACATGGTTGCATATCTGGATGGTGACGAGGGATTAATTATTATCGCTGAAAATAATGCAGAATAGTATTCTACGAGCATTTGCCCCAAAGATAAGCGTAGATGAAATTAGCCCGGATGCGGTAAGAATCAAATTTAAAAAAGATTTCTACGCATTTAGCGAGCTTCCCTGGAAGATCGTAAGTGAGTATCCATCAGGTAGATATGGGATAAACGTAGTAATTACTTATTACGTTGCTAAGCTGGAGGGTGAGTCTAACCCATACCAGATAACCCAGACCGCAATTGCTGGCGAAAGCCTTAGCGATTTAATAACCGAAGCCGCAAGGCTTAGTAAGGGGTTTATTAAAGAAGATGGCGATTGCGAGGTTAACAATATCAGGCTTGAGATCATAGACTTTCAGGCACTTCAATATTTTATCTGTAATGTTTACTCAAAATGAATATACCTTCACACGATTATCCGGAAATTATTAATTCGGTCGAATCCAGCGAATATCTTGAGGATCGGGATGCGTATTTCGCAAACGATCTGGACAAACTGGAGCCCGCAATAATACTTCCATCATCAGTAATAATTTTTAATCCTGCCAATTATGATGAAAATTAAAATGCTTAAAGATTTCGAGTGTTACGCCAAGGGGATTATTTATAGAGTCCCGACAAGAGTCGCAATGGACTTGTTTAACCATAATCTAGCGACACTACTTAAATAATTTTTTATTGGGGAGGAATAAAATCCTCCCCTTTTCTTATCATGCATCACGAAATAAATATCAAATTAAAGTCTGGAGAGTTCGTAGAAGTGGAATATGATAAAAAATTCACAGGTGTAATTGATCACTTTGAATTTAGGGGTAAAACAATTTCCCATTCTGGCTATTATTCGTGGTTTGTTTATCCATTAGACGGGAACGATGACTGGCTCGTTATTGCCAATAACAAGGCACAGGAGCTGGAAGACGAATATTGGACTCCGGAACTTCAAGACTCACTTTCACAAACTTCTATGTTTTAAATTTTTAGCCTTAAATCTGTGAACGATAAAATAATCAAGCTTGTCAATGACAGGCTTACCAAACTTATAGAAGAGAATCCCAATATGACCTGGAAGCAATTATGGAAGAAGAAGCAAGCAACTAATTTTCAGGGCAGAAAATATACGGGTATCAACAGGGCATTGCTTTGTGCAGCACCCTATGGCTGCAATATCTTTGCGAGCTATAAGCAAATACTTGATGCTGGTGGCCAGGTAAAGCGTGGAGAAAAGGGATGGCCTGTTATTTTCTGGAAGATATTGCAAGACAAGGAAGATGCTACTAAAACAATCCCCTTGCTCAGGTATTACTGCGTATTCAACCTTGAACAGACCAATATGGATATTCCAAAAGGTAACGACAATATCGAAATAGTAGAAGCCGAGAACGTAATCAAATGCTATGCCAACAAGCCAGAAATAAAACACAATATGGGGGAATGTTTTTACTCACCACTTTCAGATTACGTTAGTGTCCCACCAATAGATTCCTTTACTACTAGCTCGGAGTACTACGTCGGTTTATTCCATGAGCTTGTGCATAGTACTGGTCATAAATCGCGCCTTAATCGTCCAGGATTCGATGGATTAGCAATGTTGGGTTCTGAGTCATACTCACGAGAGGAACTCGTTGCAGAGTGTGGTGCTGCATACCTGATGTCACTTACTGGACTAGATGCCTCGGATAACCAAGCTGCATATATCAAGAGCTGGATGAAACATCTTAAAAACGATAAGGGCGATCTTATCGTTGGCATGGGAAAAGCAGAAAGGGCAGTAGATTATATTCTTGGCAGATAGGGGGGCTTCGTGCTCCCCTTTTTTATTTCCAGAGATACGGAGAGAAGTACTTGAAGGCTGCTAACGCAGCCAATAAGCAATTGTATTTTATTTTTTATTCATTTCATCAATGAATATGCAACAGCTTTTAATTATGGGTCGTGCCACCAAGAACGCAGAAATCTTGGAATCCAAAGAGGGTAAGTCTTACGCCCGCTTTTCAGTAGCAGTAAATGAGTTTGTTGGTAGTGACCGCGAACAAAAGGTTACTTATTACAACTGTTTGGTGTTTAACAGAAACTCAATAAACGCAATCAAGATTCAAAAAGGTGATCTTGTAATGGTAGATGGCAGACCAGATGTAGATGCCTACTTATCCAATGAGGGTGAGGCAAAGGCTAACCTGATAGTGGTTGCCGATAGATTCAAAGTTCTTAAATAAGTTACCAATATGGCCATGACAGAACAACAAATTTTAGAAGCGAGTTATACCAACTTTGATTACTCACAGCTTTCTAAACTTGAACGTACTATCTTGCTCGATTATGCAATTACTGAGCAGTTGTTTGAGTATGAGGAAAGCGATGAGTTACCGGAAGAGTTGGTATACGCTTAAAAGAAAGGGCTCCTTCGGGAGCCTTTTTTTATGCAACGAGATACCGAGAGAAAGGGCCAGCAAAGCATGGCCAATTGGCAAGTATTAATTTTTATCTTTCAATAACATGAAAGGATTTAACGATCTTGCTCGCGACTTGTTTGGTGTCTGTTTCTTAATTACTATTTTGGCTGCTATGTTCGCAATGCCAAGACAGGAGCCGATCGAAGTGCTTCCAATTGAAGTAGTTCAGGCTCAAGAACAGGAGTTAGAAATTCCATCACAGGTTGCACCTGATGATAACGAGGGATTGTACCCAATCCCTCAGTTCAACGATAAGGCAGAGGCTTTATTTTTGAAGTATAAAAGCCCATTGTCCGGTAAATCCCCAATCTTCTACCAAAAAGGTATCGAGAAAGGTTATACCGATGAACAGATAGCGTTACTGATTGCAATCTCTGGAACGGAATCCGGATTTAAACACACACAGTTCCACAACTATTGGGGAATCATGTGCACCAGAAACAATAAGACCTCTACTGATTGCGGCTGGACTACTGATGATTATGCAATCGGCAGGGCTTATGATCTTGTGGGTTCCTATCTTCCAAGATGGGATGGTACAAAGGAAGGATTGAAAAAGACCTTTATTGGTTCTTATTGTCAGTCTGCATGTACTAACTGGGTTGATAATACCTGGTACTTCTATAATGAAATTATCTAAATTAAAAGCTCCCCCAAAAGGGAGCTTTTTTTATGCAAAAGTGTACGGAGAAGAGAGCTTTTCGTACCATTTTGTTACTATTCTAAAAGGTAATGCCCAACACTATGCAATCATTTAACCATCAATATTTCCAAAGGCACTTCAAAAAGGTAATGATCATCTACTAATAGTCTATACAAAACTAACATCACCTATTTTCACAATTACCCCCACCCCCACAGCCACAAAACCCCTTGCAAAATAGACCTTCAGGAAGGTAATGGATCACTCCATCATATATCACTATATAGCCAGGTACTCAATCAGGGTCAGCTACAGGGAAGTAGGAGCAGCTAGGTGCCGCCTCCATCTCTCCCTCCTCAAGCAAAGCGAGCCATGGGAGAGGAGACCCAGGCACCCCCGTCAGGGCTTTACCCACCCCGGGAGGGGAGGTGTGGAGAAGAGAGCCTACCACTCCCCGCGTATAATTTACCCCCTCTATCCCCTTGCGTAGAGCCCAGACCGACTCCTGTCATGACAAAGTAATTGACCTTGCATGTATTGGAATTAAGGTCTTAATAGATATTTATTAAGAGGCATGGATGCCAAAGATAGAGATAAGGCTTACTGATGAGCAATTAGACCTCCTGGACAGTAAGTGTAGCGAGGTAGGATTGGACAGGAGCAGTTACATAAGGGTCTTATTTATGACCAGAGAAATAGTCAGTACCGACTCTTGTCATGACGGCAGCACCGACTCTTGTCATGACAAACATAAACTCCCATTAATTACTAAGAAAGATATAGACCTGGCAAAGAAGATCTTCTGTTTCCAGAACGATATTGAGGGCACTGATCTTTTAACGAAGAAGCAGGAGGAGTTTATATTTAGCAATATCAGGGAACTACTTAATTCACAGATTAAAGATTAACTTATGGACAACAATGACGTATG
Source organism: Snowella sp. (assembly GCA_035285405.1). Lineage (GTDB taxonomy): Bacteria > Cyanobacteriota > Cyanobacteriia > Cyanobacteriales > Microcystaceae > Woronichinia. Next base: position 12,772 of record JAYKJI010000043.1, read on the forward strand.
GGATTTGTACTATCACCTTCTTGGGTGTTGGAAGGATTATTCGGAGGGTATCAGGGAATATAACGATTCGGTAATGGAGCGGAAGTACCACATTGGTTTAAAGGAGAAGAGCGTGGTGGGGTTTTTGGATTATCTGTCGATGCATGAGTAAGTTATTTAAGCCCTCAAAGAAGATGAGGGAGATATTAAAGATAGCGTTAACCTCGGACAAGGTGACGATCTCGTCATGGTTCAAGGAGGCTGGCTACAATCATGCGAGCTGGTATAAGTGGAATAAGAAGCCCGAGTTTATAGCGTGGTGGGCAAAGGAGTGGGAGGCGGGCATGGTAAGGAACGTAACCTTTCTGGACAAGATCGGGGTATCCAGGGCAAAGGCTGGGGACTTCAGGTTCTGGGAGGCCATGCAAAAGA
>JAYKJI010000044.1:0-16671 GCA_035285405.1 Snowella sp.
ATACACGACTTAAATGCTTCGGATGAAGAAATTTGGAATGTTGTAACTAATTATGGTCAATATAGGGAAATTTGGCAAGTTTATCGTAACTGCGGACTCTTAGAGGCAATAAAACGGAGAGACGAAAAAGTAGAGTTTGATCGTAAACTATCAGGACAAGTTAATCTTCATACTATCTCTTCTCCTCTAAGTCTTAATTCTCTAAACCCTGAGATTAATTTTAATATTCAAGTCAAAAATAATACTTCTAATTTATTACATGATCTGGACTTAGCTCTGTTACAAGGCGTTGCTTCTTACTTTGAATCTATGCCGGATAAAATTCTTCACTATCACAAAGATCATCATGCAACAAGGGAAGAGGCAACCGTAATCGCTAATTACTATTCTCAAATGCACAACCAGCTTATACAAGTCAGGACAAAACAAGATTTAGAAAAAATCATTCAAGAAATGGAAAATTTAAAGAAATTGGTTAATCGTTATCAGCATGAAAGTTTTAAATATCGTTGGAGCTATGGTTTAGACAAAAACGCATTAGATAAATTAAAGTCTATAAAGTAGTAAAATCCAATTTTTATTATAAAGGAGAGCACCCTCTTGTCTTTAAATAAACCGCGATCGCCCTCTTGCCAATTTGAGAAAATAAACTGCGATCTGTTTGCTAAGATGAGGCTGTAAATTATTTCCCCCTTGCTTATGTCAAAACTAGAGCAAATCGAAACCGATATTCTTGCCCTGTCAGCAAAAGACTTTGAAGCATTAAAACAATGGTTTGCTGATTTAGACTATCAACACTGGGATCAACAAATAGAAGAAGATATTGCCAACGGTCGGTTAGACACTTTTGCCCAAGAAGCCTTGGCTGAATTTCAGGCTGGTCATTGTCAAACTATCTGATGCACTATACAACCCGACGCTTCTAGCAATGTTATGATGCTCTCCCTGAAAATATTCAGAATATAGCCGATCAATCCTATCAACTTCTCAAAACAAACCCTGCTCATCCCTCGTTACACTTTAAAAAACTTGGCGGTCAATATTGGTCGGTTCGAGTCGGTTCGAGTTATTGAGCAGTGGGAATTGAAGTCGAATCTGGTATTTCCTGGTTTTGGATTGGTACACACGCAGAATATGACAAACTCATTAAATAGCTAAAATTCCCTAAGCTTAATTTTCTCAGCCGCGATCACTTTTTACAATTTGAGACAATAAACTGCGATCGCCTATTGCAAAACTAAACTACCGCAAAATCTGTAAACTGACGATTAAAAGGAGAGCGAAAACCTAAGACAATCTTTTCCTTAGAAATTCCAGCCTTTAATAACTGATTAGCGATACCAATCTCGGTAAAATCTCGCTGAATCCAAAACTTATTATCCTTAATATCAACATGAATAGGACAACCATAAACCTGTTTTTCCTCTTCCCATCCCACATACAACAATAAATAGTGATGGTTTTGCGTATCACAAACTATCTGAGTTTCTATATTTTCATCTTTAGGATGTTGAGCCACATAATCTTGCAGAATATTTTGAATTAATTGCTGATAGGTGAGGGTTTCCATAAGGTAATTTCTCCTTTTTTAGGATTAATAATTATTAATTTAATAGAGTAAACGTCAATAACTTTTTGAATAAAACTATCTTGAAAAAATGTGTTATAAATATCGTCAGGAATGGCTAAATATAAGATTCTATCAGATTCAATCTCCTCTAATGCTAGGCGATAATTAAGAAATTGACCAACGGCTAAGTGAAAATCACTTAAATTTGATAATCCAACAAAGCTTTTTACCTCGACTGCTATTTTAAGCATCTCTCTTTCTGCAAGAAGTAATTTATCTGCGGCTAAGTCAACAAACAGACCAATATTTTCACTGACTCTTAGAAAATAAGGATCACGAATAATAAACCATCCCTCTTTTTCTAAAGCCTCTCGAACAATATCATGGACAATATCTTTGGCTGCCATAAAGGAAATCAAGGTTGACTGTAACTAATTCTAGCTTAAACGAGCGATCGCCCTCTTGCCAACTTACAAAAATAAACCGCGATCGCAAGAGGCCTTTAGCATCCGAAAAAAGGGTATAGTGAATAAAAAAATTACTTATTAGCAATAATCAAAGAATGACAAAGCAATTGATTATTAATGCAGATGACTTTGGTCTATCCTCTAGCGTTAATCAAGCGATTATTGAGGCTCACAAAAATGGCATTTTAACAAGTACCAGTTTGATGGTTTCTGGCCTTGCCTGTCAAGAAGCCGTTGCCCTAGCCAAACAAAATCCTGATCTTGGTGTTGGCTTACATCTCGTGCTAATCTGTGGTCGCTCAGTATTACCCGCTACAACCATTCCCCATCTTGTTGATAGTCAGGGAAACTTTCCTGATGATGCTGTTAAAGCTGGTTTAACCTATCAATTTAATCAAGCCGCAAAACAAGAATTAGCCCTAGAAATTCGGGCCCAATTAGAAAGATTTCAACAAACAGGTTTACCCCTATCCCATGTGGATGGCCATTTACATCTCCATGTTCATCCGGTCGTTTTAAATATTTTAAAAGAATTAGCCTCCGAATTTTCCATTCCTTTTATTCGTTTACCTAAAGAAGAATTAAAACTTAATCTAGCTATCGATTCTAGTAATCGGTTGACTAAAATTCTCTGGTCGCAGGTGTTTGGCCAACTCCGTCGTCATGGAGAAAAAGTATTGGAATCGGCGGGAATTCTGACGACAGAGAGAGTTTATGGATTGCTGCAAACCGGTAAGATTAGCGAATCCTATTTATTGCAACTACTTCCCCAAATACAGGCCCCCCTGGTAGAAATCTATGCCCATCCCGATCGCTTACCCAATGCGGTTAATCCTACTGGCCCCCTAGAACTACAGGCCCTATTGAGTCCTACCGTCCGCGATCGCCTACAAAAAGAAGGCTTCCAACTGGTAAACTACCACCAAATCAAACTCCCAAATTAACAGCAATCTTCAGTTTTAGTGAAAACTTTCTTTTTATTAGCCGCCCTAATTATCACGCAGGTCTTAGGAGATATTGGCATCAGCCATGCCATGAAAACCTTTGGGACAGTGAACCCATTGGATTTACCCAGTTTAATTCCTCTTTTCTTTTTCTTACTCACTAATATCTGGATCTGGGTCGCGATTTTCTTTTTAGTCAGTTCATTGGCATTGTATCTCACCGCCATTTCCCGTCTAGATCTCAGTTACGTATTGCCCATTCATGCCTTTAGCTACGTTGTCAATGCAGTGTTTGCGAGTTGGCTTTTGGGTGAACAGGTGGCCCCTCTGCGTTGGCTCAGTACTTTTATTATTTCCCTAGGAGTTTTACTGGTGGGATTGAGTAAAAGATCCAATAGCGAACTGAAAACCCCTGCTTTAGCGAAGATCAGTCTTAAATCCCGCAATATTCCTCTATTTTTATTACCCTTAGGCCTATCCCTCTCTAAAACTTGGTTAGCTGTCATTATTCTATCTCTAGCAGATTCAGCAGGCGATCTCCTTTTAGCCCTGGGAATGAAAAAAATTGGGGCCATTGGTAAAATGAATTTCTCCCAAATTCTCATCGTCTTACGCCAAATTATTACCAATCCGGCTGTCCTCAGTGGCATTGCCTGTCAAGCGATCGCCTTTGTCACCTTTATTTCCGTTTTAAGTTGGGCTGATATTAGTTTTGTGCGTCCAGCAACGGCTCTAACCTATATTAGTAGTATGATCGGCGCGAAGTTTCTGCTCAAGGAAGAATTTGGACGAGAGCGATTGTTGGGTATTACCCTCATTGGTTTTGGCGTTGTCATTCATCAATAGGTTCTTGCCATGACAAAACTTAGTTTAGGTACAAGACTATTTCTTTCCCATTTTATTGTCATGCTAGTGGGACTAGGCAGCTTTGTCATTTTAGCTAAACTTTCTTCACCCAGGATGTTTATCTTACGGTTAGAAGAATTAGAAAATCAAGGTTTTATTACCGTTCGTTCTGCTCGTACCTATTTAATTAAAGGCTTTGAAACGGCTTGGAACGGTAGTGCTGGCTGGGCCATTATTTTTGGTGCTAGTGCCGCAGGTGGATTAAGTTATTTAGCGGCGGAAAGAATTATGAAACCGATTAATCAAATGAAAGATATTACCCATAAACTAGCGGCGGGGAATCTCCAGGAGCGGATGCCCGAAAGTGCAATTCCTGAATTCAATGAGTTGGGTTACAGTTTTAATCGCATGGCTAATAGTTTAGAAAATGTGGAGAATCGTCGTCGAGAACTCATTAGTGATTTAACCCATGAACTCCGTACCCCTCTGACCGTTGTTAGAGGCTATTTAGAAGAATTAGCGGATCATCGTATTGAAGCTTCGGCAGAATTATTTCAAAAAATGGTGCAAGAAACCCGACGATTAGAACGTTTAACCTCCGATTTACAGGAACTATCCAAAGCAGAAGCCGGTTATTTATCCATCAATCGTCAACCCCTTCAACTCTATCCGCTCCTAGAAAATTTAGTAGAAAAATTTAGGGATCAATTACTTGAAGATGGCCCAATTTTACAGTTAGATTCTCCGCAAGATTTGCCATTAGTCTTTGCTGATTTGGATCGAACAGAACAGATTTTAGTCAACCTTTTAGGTAATGCCATTCGTTACACTGAAAAAGGTTCGATTACCCTAAGAGTTTGGCGAGAAAAAAAATGGCTATGGCTGGCGATTATTGATACTGGTATTGGTATTGATCAAGAGGATTTAGCTTTAATTTTTGAGCGTTTTTGGCGAGCCGATAAATCACGGTCACGAACTGTGCCTTCGGCATCGCGCTATTCTGGCGGAACTGGCATTGGTTTGGCGATCGCCCGTCGTTTAGTAGAGTTACAGGGAGGAACAATAGCAGTAGAAAGCGAGTTGGGAAAAGGCAGTCAATTTCGATTTTGTTTACCTATCGTTTAAAGTCGATCTCAAATTAATCTCAAATTAATGTCAAGTTAACCCTAAAATCTGGTTTATTCTGATTTTCCTCTCATTGATAATGAACCTTTATTTTATTCGTCATGGCATTGCGGCCGATCCCCTAGACTATTCCCAGGACAGTGATCGCCCCTTAACCTCTAAAGGTCAAGAAAAAACTATCCAGGTAGCCAGAAAAATTCGACAATTGGGCATTCATTTTGACCATCTGTTTACCAGTCCCCTCGTTCGAGCGCGACAAACAACCCAAATTTTGCAAGAGCAGGGATTAACGTCCCAAATTGAAATATTAACAGCCTTAGCACCGGCTGGCAATCTACAAGATTTACTGCATCGGTTAGGGGACTCTTCCTACCAACCAGATGACTGTCTAGCCCTCGTGGGACACCAGCCTGACCTAGGAGACTGGGCGGAAAAATTAGTGTGGGGAGAGGTGCGGGATAAACTTATTCTTAAAAAAGCCGGTATTATCGGGGTCAATTTCCCTGAAACGGCGATCGCGACAGGTCAGGGGCAACTTTTTCTGCTCACCTCTCCGAAGTGGTTGTCATAGGATGATCATTGTTTCAGGCTTATAAAGCGATAACCATTTGTTAAAGTGACATCAGTGTCCTTGCGTTAGTTTATATTTTTATCGGAATCTCTAATGGCCATGCAAATAAGTGATTTTAAGGATGGACTCGCTGGTGTCCCCGCCGCCAAGTCTCGCGTAAGCTATGTGGACGGAGAAAACGGAATTCTAGAGTATCGGGGCATTCGCATTGAGGAACTGGCTGAAAAAAGTAGTTTTATTGAAACAGCCTACCTATTAATTTGGGGAAAACTGCCTACCCAGGAAGAATTAGAAGAGTTTGAAACGGAAATCCGCTACCATCGCCGCATCAAGTTTCATATTCGGGACATGATGAAATGTTTTCCGGAAACGGGACACCCCATGGACGCACTGCAAACGTCAGCCGCCGCCTTAGGGTTATTCTATGCCCGTCGGGCTTTGGATGATCCCAACTATATCCGTGCTGCCGTTGTTCGCTTATTGGCGAAAATTCCCACGATGGTGGCCGCTTTTCATTTGATTCGTAAAGGGAACGATCCCATTCAGCCCAATGATGAACTCGACTATGGAGCGAATTTTCTCTATATGTTGACGGAACGCAAGCCCGATCCCCTGGCGGCCAAGATTTTTGATATTTGCTTAATCCTCCATGCCGAACATACAATGAATGCTTCGACTTTTTCGGCTAGGGTGACAGCTTCAACCCTGACCGATCCCTATGCGGTGATTGCTTCGGCGGTAGGAACTTTAGCGGGGCCGTTACATGGGGGAGCCAATGAAGAAGTGTTGACCATGTTGGAGGAAATTGGTTCTCCTGAAAAGGTTCGTCCCTTTGTGGAAAAATGTTTGGCCAATAAGCAAAAAATTATGGGTTTTGGCCATCGGGTTTATAAAGTCAAAGACCCCCGTGCCACTATCTTGCAAAGTCTGGCAGAGCAACTCTTTAAAAAAATGGGCCACGATGAATATTATGATATTGCCGTTGAACTGGAAAAGACGGTCGAAGAGTATGTGGGAGCTTCCAAGGGCATCTATGCCAATGTGGACTTTTATTCAGGCTTACTCTACCGAAAATTAGGCATTCCCACGGATTTGTTTACACCCATTTTTGCGATCGCCCGTGTCGCCGGTTGGTTAGCCCATTGGAAAGAACAATTAACGGTGAATAAAATCTATCGTCCCACCCAAATTTATGTCGGCGAACATGACCTGGCCTATTTACCAATTCAGGAGCGGGATGTTCCCATTCATGGTCAAGAAGCAGCTGAAGTTTAGCCCCTGCCAGTCTATCTTTTAGTGAATACTGCGCTGTAAAAATCAAGATTAGTTGATAAATTACGGTTGTAAAAGATCAATTTTGCCCCGTATTTTCAGTGCCACAGTGAGACAATATTCAGACATCTGAATCGGTTTATTACCTTTGCCATCACAATTGATTTAGGGGATCGTTACGATGAAATTCACACAGCGTGTTAGCCAAGTTTTGCCTTCCATTACCTTAGCAATCACGGCCAAAGCCAAGGAAATGCGAGAAAAGGGTATTGATATTTGTAGTTTTACGGCTGGAGAACCCGATTTTGCTACACCTGCCCACATTACCGCCGCCGCCAAGTTGGCCCTGGATCAAGGAAAAACTCGCTATGGCCCTTCTGCCGGAGAACCAGCATTACGTCAGGCGATCGCCCTGAAACTCCAGCAGGACAACCAACTTTGTTACGAAGCCAAAAATGTGATTGTCACCAATGGCGGTAAGCATTCTCTGTTTAACTTAATGTTAGCCATTATTGAAACGGGCGATGAAGTCATCATTCCGGCCCCCTATTGGCTCAGTTATCCCGAAATGGTCAAATTGGCAGAGGGAACGCCTGTCATTGTCGAGACAACGGCGGCCACTGACTACAAAATTACACCTGCACAACTTCAGGCCACCATCACACCGCGCACTAAATTATTTGTGCTCAATTCTCCGTCCAATCCCACAGGAGCCGTTTATACGCCAGAGGAGATTCGAGCCCTAGCCGAGGTGGTGGTGAAGAACGATATTTTAGTGGTGTCTGATGAAATTTATGAAAAAATTCTCTACGATGGCATAGAACATTTGAGTATTGGAGCCGTCAGCGAAGAGGCCTTTAAACGCACCATTATTAGTAACGGTTTTGCCAAAAGTTATTCTATGACGGGCTGGCGCGTTGGCTATTTGGCCGGCCCTGAAGCATTAATCAAGGCCACTGATACTATTCAAGGTCACAGTACCTCTAATGTTTGTACCTTTGCCCAATATGGCGCGATCGCCGCTTTACAAGACTCTCAAGATTGCATCCAAACCATGTTAACGGCCTTTACCGAACGGCGTAAAGTGATTGTAGAAGGGATTAATGCCATTCCTAAAATGAGTTGTCCGACTCCCCTGGGAGCGTTTTATGTGTTTGTGGATGTCAGTCAAACAGGTTTAGATTCCCTTACCTTTTCTGATAAATTGCTGGAAAGTCAGGAAGTCGCGGTCATTCCAGGCATTGCCTTTGGTGATGATCAATGTATTCGTTTATCCTATGCGACCGATATGGCTACCATAGAGAAGGGACTAGATCGACTAGAGAAGTTCGTCAATAGTCTCTCGCTATAGTTAACCATTTTTGCGGGTGGAAGGTTAACTGTAGCTGCTTATAGTTAATCACTGTATCGGAGAAAACGATTATGTCTTATCAAAAAATTTTAGTTGCCCTAGATCGTTCGGAGCTATCCCAGGAAGTCTTTCAACAGAGTTTAGCCCTGGCAAAACAGAGTCAGGCCACCCTAATGCTCTTTCATTGTGTACCGATAGAAAGCCAAATTTTAACGCCCTATCCAAGTTTTTACAGTGAGGAAATGCTGAACTTTTCCCAACACGTCCATGAACAGCTTCATCAAGAGATGAATGAAACGAAGCAATGGTTAAAAAAGTACGAGCAAATGGCTACGGAGCAAGGGATTACTGCCGAATATAATTGTAACATTGGCGAACCGGGTCGTTTAATCCGCGATATTGCTAAAAGTTGGCAAGCTGATTTAATTGTGTTGGGACGACGAGGCTTAAAAGGGATCTCAGAAATCTTTTTAGGCAGTGTCAGTAACTACATCGTACATCAAGCTCTTTGCTCAGTCTTAATCGTCCAGCATCAAGATCAAAAAATACAGTAGTCAACGCTTTTCCTCACTTTTTAGATTGAATGACCTGTAAACTGCCGCCCGCATAATTCCAGATTTGGCAGTCACGAAAACCCACTGCGGTTAAAACCGTTGTTAAATCGGTTTGAATCAGTTGCCAAGCCGTTTCCGTTTCAAAAAGCCAAAGAAAAATAGCTAAGGGTGGCCAGAACAGAACATTATGGGGACGATGCAGATCAATAAAGGTAAAAATACCATTGGGTTTTAAGACCCGATAAACTTCCTGCAAAATCTGCTGTAATTGTTCTGGAGTCATTTCATGGAGAGCCACACTGGTATGCACGAGATCAAATTCAGCGTCGGCAAAGGGCATGGACTCGGCCATTGCTTGTACATAATTAGCTTGCGGTGCGATCAGGGCGGCTCGTTTTAAGGCCACTGGAGAGGCATCTAAACCCGTTACTTTTTGAGATTTTTGGCTTAAAAATTGAGTGGCTTGGCCACCACCACAGCAGAGATCGAGGATGCAGGTGTCAGGGTTCAAGGTTAAGCCCTGTAGGGGTAATTGATGAAAACGGTTTTCGCCGCCTACACCCAGAGTCGCTAACCAAGATACGGTTGCATATAACCAGGGATATTGATAACTCCAGGTTCTAAAAATCGTTGCCATTGATACAGTCCTCCTCGAATTGTGAGGTTCGTTAGGAAATCCCCTCGCTTTTTCCCCTATAATTGTTACACTTGGTAAAGAATCTGAAAAACTTTCTCATTAATATAAAGCTATGGGTCGTGTTGGGGTATTGCTGCTCAATTTAGGGGGGCCAGAGAAACTTGAGGATGTCCGTCCCTTTCTATTTAATCTCTTTTCCGATCCAGAAATTATTCGGCTTCCTTCTCCTTGGTTGCAAAAACCCCTAGCCTGGTTGATCTCTACGCTACGGGCTAGTAAGTCTCAAGCCAATTACGAGCAGATTGGTGGTGGTTCTCCTCTGTTACAAATTACGGAAGCCCAGGGAGAAGCCTTAGAGCAGCGTCTAACGGAAATTGGTCAGGATGCCAAAATTTATATTGGGATGCGTTATTGGCACCCCTTTACGGAAGAAGCTATTGCTCAAATTAAACGCGATCGCATTCAACGCCTAGTTATTCTGCCCCTCTATCCTCACTTTTCCATCAGCACTAGCGGTTCCAGTTTTCGGGTGTTGGAGGAAATGTGGAATCAAGATCCGAGCCTCCGTCAAGTGGACTATACTCTTGTCCCATCCTGGTATGACCACCCTGGCTATCTTCGAGCGATGGCTGATCTAATTGCTCAGGAACTTCCCAAATTTCCCCACCCTGACGAGGCCCATATTTTCTTTAGTGCTCATGGAGTACCGCAAAGCTATGTAGATGAAGCCGGAGATCCCTACCAGCAGGAAATTGAGGCCTGCACTCGTTTAATTATGCAAACCCTCAACCGTCCCAATGCTTATACCCTGGCCTATCAAAGTCGGGTCGGCCCGGTGGAATGGCTTAAACCCTATACTGAAGATGCCCTACAGGAATTAGGAGAACAGGGAATTGAAAATCTCCTCGTTGTTCCCATCAGTTTTGTCTCAGAACATATCGAAACCTTACAGGAAATTGATATCGAGTATCGGGAAGTAGCAGAGGAGGCAGGTATCCATAATTTTCAACGGGTTCCAGCCCTGAATACCCATCCTCTCTTTATCGATGCCCTCGCGCAAATGGTGAATTCGGCCTTAGCAAACCCCTCTTGTACCTTTGACCGTGTTGCTCATCCCAATAAAAACATGAAGATGTATCCCCAGGAGCGTTGGGAATGGGGACTAACAACCGCGGCTGAAGTCTGGAATGGCCGTTTGGCCATGCTGGGTTTTATTGCTTTGTTAATTGAATTGATCAGTGGTCGTGGCCCGCTTCATTTCGTCGGTTTACTTTAGGGACTTGTTACTGCCATTTTCGGAACTCAATATTTGGCTATAGACTGGGTGAAGTTTTACAATACTAGTCTAGTGGATTTACATCTTAGGAAGCAGCATGGCCAAAGTAATGATTGTAGGTGCCGGAGGTGTGGGTAGCGTCGTTGCCCATAAGTGTGCTTCCCAGCCTGAGTTTACGGAAATTCTCTTAGCGAGTCGAACTGTCGCCAAATGTGACCAAATTGCGGCCCATATTGGTTCAAACAAAGTGAAAACGGCGGCTCTCGACGCGGATCAGGTCAGTGAAACCGTAGCACTTTTAGACTCTTTTAAACCGGATTTGCTCATTAATGTGGCTTTACCCTACCAGGATTTAGCGTTAATGGATGCTTGTCTGGCGGCAAAAGTTAACTATTTAGATACGGCTAATTACGAACCACCTGATATCGCTAAGTTTGAATATCATTGGCAGTGGGCCTATCAAGATCGTTTTAAGGAAGCGGGTCTGACCGCCATTCTCGGTTGTGGTTTCGATCCAGGGGTGACAGGGGTGTTTACAGCCTATGCCCTCAAACATTATTTTGATGAAATTCATTATCTCGATATTGTTGACTGTAATGCAGGGAGTCACGGACAGGCCTTTGCGACGAATTTTAATCCAGAAATTAACATTCGGGAAATCACGCAAAAAGGTCGCTACTACGAAAATGGTCAGTGGATTGAAGTGGAGCCTTTGTCTATTCATCGACCGATCCCCTACCCAGAGATTGGCGAAAAGGAATCCTATTTGCTCTATCACGAAGAGTTGGAATCTTTAGCCAAAAATATTCCTGGTTTGAAAAGAGCCCGTTTTTGGATGACCTTTTCTGAGGCTTATATTACCCATTTACGGGTTCTCGAAGCGGTGGGAATGACTCGTATTGATGAAGTGGACTATCAAGGTCAAAAAATTGTGCCTTTACAATTCCTAAAAGCAGTTTTACCCGAACCCGCTTCCCTAGCAGAAAACTATTCAGGACAGACTTCGATTGGTTGTCACATTCAAGGCATTAAAGATGGCAAACTAAAGCAGTATTATGTTTACAATAACTGTGATCATGCTGCTTGTTATCGAGAAGTGGGTTCCCAGGCAATTTCCTATACGACTGGTGTTCCGGCGGCGATCGGGGCTTTGATGCTAATCAAAGGTTTATGGCAAAGGCCAGGGGTTTACAATGTGGAAGAGTTTGATCCCGATCCCTTTATGGAATTACTTGGCCCCTTGGGTTTACCATGGCATGAGGTAATTGATCAGCCGTCTCCCTTTGAGTAGATTTAAGAATGTTCGTCATCTGAACACCCACAGGCAAGGGGCTTAAGCCCCTTATTATAAAACTTTTATAATCCATAGTTATGCAGTCTAAATGCACAGCACCTTATCAAAAATATCCTTATTAATTAGCTTTATGGATGCTTTTGAGTACCTTTGCTTGCTGAACTATTTGTGAGATAACTTTTGCGGCTCCCCTGCTTAGACTCACAAAAGCAAGTGATTAAGCTAAAGTTTCGGGGCAATAGCCTAAACCCCGTACAAAGGCTTGGCGAAATTCCTCAATATCCGTAATATCTGGCATTCCATGGGAGACGATCGCTAATTGATAATGCCGCATGACTTGAATCGCCGATTCTCCCGCATCTAAACTCCAGAAGGCCATCTGTAAACGAATATCGGGTTGGTAGGGAACACCTAATTCACTTAAAAAAGCCCAAAAATTACCATGTTCGTCGGGACTCAACGGTCTGGCCACCCTAATGCGAACGATCCAACCATTGATTTGATGCACCACTGTCAAACTCTTGAGAGCAAAGGGCCCCGTATGACGGAGATATTCAATCACTCGCAAGGTCAAACTCGCATTAGCCAAACCAAATAAATAATCCATCACTATTCGCCTATGCCATCCGAATCAACTTGCATCTATACTTACGGTGTGAACTGGCCTCTTTCCCAGCGAAACGATAGAACCGGCTCTTAACCATTATTGTGAACGGTAGAGAGGTATCTTTGCTAGGGGTAATATCCCCAATCTTATGAATTAATACCTAGGGTGATCGCCCCATCATAGTGCTGTGCCTTCCCTCGTGATAGTTGTTCTAGATTGGTGTTTTTGTCACTATCGTTCACCGTGAAGGTTGAGAAAATTTAAAAATTAATTGATAATTTAACGGTCGGTTGAGAATAGGAAAATTCAAGATTCAATGAATGATGATCAAAAGCTTTCCAGTTATGACTATTTTCTCCCTCCTGAGTTAATCGCTCAAACGCCAGTTATTCCCAGAGATCATTCTCGTCTGTTAGTGGTTTCTGGTCTTGAGGGTAAGGATACTGACCTTGAAAACCATCATCATTGTTATTTTCAAGATTTAGCGGATTGGCTACAACCCAATGATTTACTGGTGCTTAATAATACCCGTGTCATTCCCGCTCGGCTCTACGGTAAAAAATCCACTGGCACTCCGATAGAAATTTTGCTGATGGAAGAAAGGGGGGCAGATTGTTGGTTAGCCTTGGTAAAACCTGGCAAAAGACTAAAGGTGGGGACTGAAATCGATTTTTATCCTCAAAATGGAGCCAATTTAGCCATTGAACCACCCCTAAAAGCCAGAATTATTGATCGGGATCTAGCCACAGGGGGCAGACTGTTACAATTTTTGCTGCCCTCAGGTTTAAGTCTTTGGGATCTGTTAGATTGCTATGGCACTATTCCCTTTCCTCCCTATGTAACCGAGCATCAGGCGACTCCTGAACAGTATCAAACGATTTATGCTGAATCTTTAGGGGCGATCGCCGCTCCAACGGCAGGGTTACATTTTACCGAAGCATTATTTAAAAAATTAACGGCTAAGGGTGTTCAAAGAGCCTCTGTTACGCTTCATGTTGGCATCGGTACCTTTCGTCCGGTGGAAGTAGAAAATATTCTTGAACATACCATGCACCAAGAATGGATTGAAGTGCCAGAGGTGACGGTAGAAGCCATACAAGCAACTAAGGCCAAGGGAGGACGAATTATTGCGATCGGGACAACAGTGGTCAGAAGTTTGGAAGGAGCAGCCCAAATTGTTGCCGCTAAGGATATTCAATCGTTAAAAGCCTATCGCGGTAAGACTAATCTTTTTATTTATCCTGGCTATCAATGGCGGATCATTGACGGTTTAATTACCAATTTTCACCTACCTAAATCCAGTTTATTAATGTTAGTCAGTGCTTTAATCGGTCGAGAACGGTTATTAAGTCTTTATCAGGAAGCCATTCAGGAAAAATACCGATTTTACTCCTTTGGAGATGCCATGTTCATTACCCCCGATGCCACTTTATTGGGCGGTGTTGCAAACCCACCGGATGCTTAATTTTGCTCCGCTTGACTGATCTGGGAATTGATTAAAACAGTCGGTAATTGGGTTAAAATATTGGCAATAATTTCTTCTGGTGTTTGAGTATCTACAATTTTGATATGTAAATCTGCCTCGGCATACAAATGTTGTCTTTGCGCTGACAGGGTGATTAATTTTGATTCTAAATCTTCTTCAGCCAGAAGCGGACGAGTTTGATCTTCCTTTAAACGCTCTACCAAAAGGGCGATCGGTGCATCTAACCAAAGGATCAACCCATGACGAAGCAAGCCCCAATTCTCAGAACGCAGCACAATACCGCCCCCTGTGGCAATGACACTGCGCGTACAAGCCGCAACTTCTCCCAATACTTGACTTTCTAAGGTGCGAAAATTCTCCTCACCTGTCTCTGCAAACAGTGTCTTAATCGTCTGTCCCGTTACCCGTTCAATTAACACATCTGTATCAAAAAAACGATAACCCAATTGTTGTGCCAGTTGGTGGCCAATGGTTGTTTTGCCTGTTCCCATCATGCCAATCAGATAGAGGTTGAGACCTTGCAATAGATCTGTCATTAAATTTGTCATTCAATTCTTAAAATAGCATCTTCGAGATTTTAGCCCTGATTTGGTCAGATTTCAACGGGAAAATAGCGATCGCCGCTTTTGCCATCAATTAAGCCTTTCTCTTCAGCCGAAAGAGGGTTTTAGAAGCTAATAACCTGCATCAATTTTTCAGTGTTTCTGATAAACTGAGAGATAGAAAAGTTCTGGCAGAAACCGATCTTGAGAAACCGTAACTATACTCTAATCATTGATAAAAGCGGTAGTATGTCCACCCCAGACCAAACGGGCGGTCGTAGTCGTTGGGACGAAGCGAAGGAATCGACTCTCGCATTGGCTCGTAAATGTGAACAGTTTGATCCCGATGGGATTACGGTTTATGTTTTTTCCAGTCGGTTTCGTCGTTATGACAACGTAACGGCTAGTAAGGTTGAGCAAGTTTTTCAAGAAAATGATCCCTCTGGTTCGACCAACCTTGCCATGGTCTTGACTGATGCTATTAACAGTTATTTTAAGCGTAAATCAGCAGGAGAAATGAAGACTGAAGGGGAAACCATTCTCATTATTACGGATGGCGAACCAGATGATCGTCGTTCAGTGATGGAAATTATTATTGAAACGACGCGCCGTTTGGATCGAGACGAGGAGTTAGCCATTTCTTTTATTCAAGTGGGCAATGATAGCGGAGCAACCAAGTTTCTGAAGGCTTTGGATGATCAGTTACAAGAGGTCGGAGCCAAGTTTGATATCTGTGATACCCTCACCATTGAAGAAATGTCTGATATGACGCTTGCCGAAGTTTTGATGAATGCGATCGCGGATTAATGCTTGCAACAATTTGTATTTATTCTTGATCAAATAGGCTAGATATTTTAGTTTTTTAGGGTCATAATCATGTTAATAAAAACAAGACTTTATAGTCCCTCAGACTATCTAGAATGGGAGGAAAAGGCAACAGAAAGAAGTGAATTTATTGATGGGGAAATCAGACCAATGGCCGGTGGAACGACTAAACATAATGAATTAGTCACTAATTTATGTGTGTTGCTAAAACCGCAAATACGGAAACAAGGGGGACGGGTTTATGCCGAAAATGTGAAATTGCGAATTCCCATTTTTAATGTTTTTACCTATCCTGATGTAATGGTAATTGCCGATCAACCTTGCTACGAAGGAGATATTCAGACAACAATTCTCAATCCTACTGTTATTTTTGAAGTCTTATCGGAGGGAACTAGAGATTATGATCAAGGACGTAAATTTGAATTTTACTGTTCTGTCCTTTCCGTACAAAAATATATTTTAATCGATCAGGATCGTTATTTCGTAATGCTCTATCGACGTGGTGAAGAGAATCAATGGCTCTTACAGTTATGGAGTCAAGAGAATGATTGTTTTGAGTTACAATCTCTGGGAATAACTATAGCTTTTAAAGAGCTTTATGAAGGCATTTGTTGAAGATTTTTTAGTTCATACTTGCCATTAGGAGTGTAAAAATAATGGATTCCCTCGACAAACTGTTAGCCGATCTAGATGCAGTTGATCATCCTAAACCCTCTAATCTAGATCAAGCTCAAACTGACAAACTTTTAGCGGCTCTAGCGGCGATTGATCAATCTAGGGACAAGCCTCAAAGTACAGAGCAATCCAGTCCCAAAAGTAGTTTGTCTAAGTCAAAAGATCCTCACTTAGAGACTTTACTCTCTCAAATAAAATTAAGCTATGAACAGAAAGAATTAGAAGAACAGCAAGAAAAGCAGATTCTATTCCATCAGCAACAACTTGCCGCACAACAGCAAGCAGAAGCCAAAAGGAAACGTCAAGAAAGGCA
The DNA here is from genome assembly GCA_035285405.1 of Snowella sp. Lineage (GTDB taxonomy): Bacteria > Cyanobacteriota > Cyanobacteriia > Cyanobacteriales > Microcystaceae > Woronichinia. Next base: position 16,356 of record JAYKJI010000044.1, read on the forward strand.
AGCTCAACAATGGTTAAAGGAATTAGATCCCTTGACCACTGAGGGCATCTGGTTTACTGATTTTGCCCGTAATTATTCATCCCTATTAGAAGCAGCGATCGATTATTTAGAAGCCTCGGAAAGGGGATAAAGAACAAGATTCGTTGACATTCATTAAGACGATGAAGGCGATCGCTGTCTCTCAAACTTATTACTTAGGGCTTGCTGAAAAAGTCAAAAAACGAAAGAAATGTGGGTTAGGGAAGTATAAACTGAAAAAGCAGAGATAACTTATACTTATGATGAGAAGTCAAAATACGAATTTTGTTTAATCTAT
>JAYKJI010000045.1:0-2581 GCA_035285405.1 Snowella sp.
CGCCAAACCCATCAGGATTTACAGGAATTTTATGGGGAAGATGGCATTGAACGATTAATTGAAGATGCCAATGAATGATTAAAAGGGTTCGTCTAAAATGATTGCCATGGTGTTGGGTATTATGACCATAAAATAGCTATCAATAGCCTAAGTTTTTCTGTTCGTTTTTGTAGTCTTTTTTAGGCGATCGCCAAATCGAGCAGGATTCGAGGTCGGTTAAGCTCAAGGCGTTAGCGGAAAAGGCATTGGCGGATCATGGGGCTGGGTTAAGTAAACTTTTTCGAACATTTGCACCAACAAACTGCCCAAATCAATAGTTGGCATTGACTAAGGGGTATGAATTGTTGTGATTTTTCTGGTTTACAAAACTTTGTGATCGGCTCTGAGTTTGTTTGCTATCGTTGAAAGTCATGAAGGGTGATCGTTAACCCCAAGCTTACTAATGTGTTGGTGTCGCCATGAGTAGATCTGCCAAAATTGCTGAAATTATTGATAAACGTAAACCGTTAGCCCAACGCATTGAAACGGCGATCGGCAATTTAGAGGCTTTACGGGGGGCATTGAAATCTATTGAGATGAAACGAAAAGAATTATTACCTAAACTAAAAGATGAAACAGCAAAAGACAAGTTAGAAGGAATTGATTTTATTTCCGCTCATGATGCTATTACATCACAATTGGTTCATCTAGAGAAACTAGAAGCTCGGTTTGCCCGAAAAACCCTAAATGTTGGTGTAATCGGCATGATGCGACAGGGGAAAAGTACTCTTCTACAGAGTTTGACAGGATTAGATAATAATGTGATTCCGGCGAAAAGTGGTGGAGTTTGTACCGCAGTCAGAAGCAAAATTCGTCATCAACCACACGGGGAGACTCAGGCCATTGTCAGCTTTCACTCGGAATCATCTTTTGTAAACGAGGTTTTAAAACCTTACTACAATGATTTAAGTCTTACTCCAGTTCCCCATACGCTGGCAGATTTTATTTACTCCGAACTACCAAGTTTGAAACCCGAAAACACAAGCCAACAGCAAGCCATCTACAATCGCTTTGTGGATGATTATTACAAAAATCGACATTCGCTTCAAAAGTATTTAAAGCCGACTGAAGTGAAAGAAGCAATTGCTATTGATAAAATTCAAGAATATGTAACGCATCTACATGGGAAACCAGGCGATGAACAATATAAATACTTGGCTGTTAAAGAAGTTGAAATTTCATGTACTTTTCCAAATGACGATGTCGGAAAAATCACGGTAGTTGATATTCCCGGTTTAGGTGACTTTAAATCTAGTGATCGTCAGTTAATGTTAGAAACATTGGGAAAGGAGGTTGACGTAATTTTACTGATTCGACGTCCCGATGTTATTGGAGATGATTTACAGGATAAAGATACGGAACTTTATGATAAAGCAGAAATTGCAGTCAACGACTTATCCAAAAGAATTTTTATCGTTTTAAATCGGCTAAGTGGTAATGACGCCGCACTTGATGCATGTAAAGACTTTGAAGCAAAACTTAGGGGGGGTAGTCTTGGGATAGGTTTTGTTGATTGTCTTATTGCTGATTGTAGTGATGCAAATGAAGCTCAAAATAAGGTATTAGACATTGTTCTCAACTACTTGACTCAAAAAATTACTGAACTAGATTTTGAGTTAGCTAAATTGTGTCAAGACAATTTGCAATCTATCCATAAAGCAGTTCAAAAAGCATTAGAAGATAGCAGAAAAGCTCTTGGTGACATTGATGATGATGACTATCAGGACATAGAGGAGATTTATAGCGAATTATTTGGTGATAAAGATAGTGGTTGGTGGCGAGAAATTACTTTACGCTTACAAGAATTACGCTCAGAAATTTGGTTTCAGCGTCAAGCCCCCAATGATGACCTGTATGAAGCGTTTATGGAAGCATTAAACCTATGCACCGCAGATAAAGGAATTTTATCTAAAGAAAATGCCATCGAACTAATTAATGATCAAATTAAAATTGTTGGGGCTTTTAGAGCATATCCCGATTATCAAGACGAGTTGCGTGTTTTGATTTCCCACCGTTTCCTAGCGCTTGATACGAGCCTTCAACAGACTGTGGAAAAAATGAAAACCAGGGTTGCTAAAATCTTAAAAGATGTTGGAAAAGTGGAAGCTCTATCGGCATTAGACGGAACACCATTTTTTGATGAGATATACGACCTCGTTCCTGACAGATACCGAATGCTCAAGGAAGGTTTTCGAATTATTGCCGAGTTCCGTCTTTCCTATCGTGGCCTAATTTTACCCCGTATTCGTCAGCATTTGGATGGTTTAACGAGTATTACTGCAATGGCAGGGCATCATGGGTTTTCTGAAACTCAAGAAGATCAAACCTTGGCTGTTTCTGCAAATACAACCGCAGATGAAATTTTTATGGCCCTCGAAATTGATTATGATAAGGCTATCTATCGGCTAAAGCCAGCATTAGAAGAGTTACTTTGTGAACCTAACGAAGCGGTATTTGCCATGGTGGAAGAATTTATCGATAATGTCATTCGTCAGCAAGGAATCAGTAATGAGTGGAAAAATTTTCTCCGTCGTTATAAAGG
>JAYKJI010000046.1:0-88136 GCA_035285405.1 Snowella sp.
ATTATCTAGCTAATTTTTTAGCGATCGCTCTAGTAACTGTATGGAATTTCTGGTTTAATCTGAAACTCAGTTGGCGGGTTACAGATGTTTAGAGGAAAGATCCTCTCTCTGATGTCAAAATTGAGCATAGCTGGAAAAATTTAACGCTTACTCAAAAAGGAAGCCTTTTAGACTTCCCCTTTTACAGGATTACTTTAAGTTACGATTGCCGCATATCGAAGGAAAAAGAAGGTTGAAGAATTGACGATAATTCTGTTACTTTTGTGAATTTCTTGCCAGAGAAAAGCGAGTTGAAAATTTGCTTAAAGGACTCGTTTGCATTTCCAAGGTGACAGTTGGAGTCACCTCATTAATTTTGAAAGCTTTCAATTCTTGAGTGCCCATCGCAGAAAAAATTAAACTGGCTCCCATAATTGCCATAATTACATTTTCAGCAAAGCTAATAACACCCAAAGGTGCTTTAGAGTTCCCACCAATGCAGGCACAATTTAAGGCTAATTTATCTATATAGATAGCTTTAAAAATAGAGGCAGCCCCCGTTAAACCAACGGCAAAAGAACCCATCCCTGTCGCTAGAGAGGCAACTCCTGATAAAAAGCCTAAGCCAATCAATAATTCAATAAAAGGATAGGCTTTACCGTAGGGTTTGAAGCGTTGGGTGATCAGATCATATTTTTCAAAACTGGTTGCAAAGGCATCTATATCCATCAATTTGAGTGAGGCCAGCATAGATAAAGAGATCCCCATAAAGCCTCCAATTCCTAAAGAGGTGGCCAAGGTCACGAGGGCTGCCGTAGAAAACAGCGCAATGACGGGCGTATAGGAATAATCTGCTTGTTCAGGAGTGATTTGGAACCATTCAGCAAGCTCAGAATAACCTCCAATGCGTTCTTCGCCAAAGAAAATTTGAGGGGTTGTTGCTACCCCATATTGGGATTTAAATTGATCAACTTCCTCCCGCGATCGCAATTTAATATCAGTAAAAGCAATTCCTTGTTCGGTCAAAAGGTTGATGGCGCGGATTCCCCAGGGACATTCGTGGTCAGGAGTGGACATCCGATAAATTTTTACAGTGTCAATAGTAATTGGATTCGTCGCGAGTGCCGTCATGGTGTTTTTCCTTGAAATTTGTCAGGTTTTCTTTCGATGGCTCCATGCTAAACCCTACAGTTGGCTGTAGAGTCAAGGGGGAAGTCTCCCTAATTTCAAAAAGAATTTTTATCCCCCAATTCACTTGAGCCTCTAGCTAACTAGAAGGTTTAAAATAGGGGCGTTGCATAATAGAGATATGAATGGAGGAAATCAGAATGCAATGTCCAGAGTGTAAATCGACCCATATCCGTAAAAATGGAATCAATAAACAAGGTAAACAAAATCATATTTGTGTTGCCTGTCATCGCCAATTTATTGATAATTATGAAAAGCAGAAAGGCTATGATGAAAAAACAAAGCAAGAGTGCCTCACCGCTTATGTCAATGGCATGGGATTTAGAGGGATAGAGCGGTTAAAGGGAGTTCATCATACTACAGTGATTAACTGGGTTAAATCCGTAGGAAAGAACTTACCTGAAGCCTATGACCCTGAAACAATTCCTGAGGTCGGGGAACTCGATGAACTAGAAACCTTTGTTGGCTCAAAAAAAACAAAGTCTGGATATGGACAGCGGTTGACCACTTTAAAAAAGGAAGTTTAGGTTGGGCGATAGGAGACCATAGTAGTCAAACATTTCGCCCTTTATGGGAATTAGTAAAGTCATGGGGATGTTACTTTTATGTCAGTGATGGATGGTCAGTGTATCCGTGTTTTATAGAAGAGGAAGACCATATAGTAAGTAAGACTTATATGACCAGAGTAGAGGGAGAGAATACCCGTTTAAGACATTATCTTGCCCGATTACATCGCAAAACATTATGCTATTCCAAGTCAGTAGAGATGTTAGGATACTCTATCCGTTTATTAATTCATTATCTCAAGTTTCAAGAAGTACCTATTCCCTACTGATTCATAGCTTGATTCAGCAACGCCAAAATAGGCTTAATTGCTAACTGGAGGATGTATGCCGACGCTCACACTGTTAAAAATTGGGGATATTGCTAAACAAACCGGCGTTTCTGTAGGGACATTACGTTATTACGAAAATTTAAAGCTGCTCTATCCCCTAGAACGGGGAGAAAATGGCTATCGTTATTTCGGTGTACAGACGATTCAACAAGTACAATTTATTAAAAAAGCTCAATCTCTCGGATTTTCATTAGAGGAAATTCGACAAATTTTAGATGTCCGCGATCGTGGTGAACTTCCCTGTAACTTAGTACAGGAATTGCTAGACCATAAAATCGAGCAATTGGAAACACAACTTCAACAAATTACAATGTTTAAATCAGAACTAGAAGAATACCGCGAGCACTGGTCAAAAGTCCCTAATTCTAAGCGAGAGAATAATGAAATTTGCCCTTTAATTGCAACGGTTCCTTTAAAATCACATTAATCGTAGCTTAAAAATTAGCTAAAAACAGCCAAAAGGCTCAAAACTATTGTCAAATGGCTGATTGCCCTACTCAATTTCCCAAGACCATGTGCACCATAATGTACTAAGATGTTTTACTGAGCTTTGTCCAACTATCTATTGTTTGCTGTCATTATTCCTCGAACTCAAAATCAAATTCGTCCATGTCTTCTATTCTCGTACGTCGTTTTGCTGGACGTTGCCAGAGTAAGGGTAAGAAAGCACCTAAAATAAGTCCAAAACTGATACAAACGGCGAGGAGAATACCAACAGGTAATTGTATGGACTCGAAAACAAATAAACGTAGAGAAACAGGGGTAATATTTTGAACAGCAAAAACCGCGATCGCCGCAAAGCCTAGGGCGATCATTAAAGAACTTAAAAAGTTAGCGATAAAAGTCATAGATACCCCTAAAAACTTAGGGATTAGTTGTCGTTGTCGGGTTCAGATCGGTAGGCAGGGGAGGACTCTCTAAAAGTTAGCGATAAAAGTCATAGATACCCCTAAAAACTTAGGGATTAGTTGTCGTCGTCGGGTTCAGATCGGTAGGCAAGGGAGGACTCTCCAACTCTGGAGTATTGGGTGCGACAGGAATACTAGTCGGAACAGGTGTTAAGGCCTGTTTCCAATCCTTAATCAAGTCTCTGGCTGTGTTATAGGCTGCACTTTCCTTGGGAATTACTCGTGCTAGACGAATCGCCTCTGATAAAGAAGATTCACTGGCTTTTTCCTGGGCAAGGGATAGGAGTTGATAGCTCCAGGTATTAATTAATTGAATTCTCTGACTGCCTGCTTCCGTTGAGAGGGGAATTTGGCGAATTAAACGAATAGCATTGGATAGCGATTCTGGTGTTCGAGCTTCGGCCAGCGCGTTGGCCCGTTGTAGGGTTTTCTGAGATTGAATTTCCTGCTGCCAAAGATTAATATTTTTACGCGCTTCAGGATACAGAACTCGTCCAGCGCGAATTTGGGATGCGGTGTTAATGGCCGAGGCATAGTCTTGATTGGCGGCGATCGCCTTTGCTTGGTCGAGTAAGGGTTGATCCTCCTGGCGTTCTACCATGGCCTGCCACTCCCGCATCTCTTGACGGGCTTCGGAATAAAGAGCGCGATCGCGGCTAATACTAGAAGCTTGATCGATGGCCTGTTGCAGATCGCTAACATTACCGGAGTCAGCCAATTCTTTCGCCTTAGTTAGTACTGGTTTATCTTCATAGATTTGAATTTGCTTTGTCCAGTTATTGATATCTCGTAGAGCATCTTGATAACGGGGATTACTATCGGGAACCAGCTTGGCCTCGGCGATCGCGGTCGTTAAATCTGCGACCATACCCGATTCAGCCATTTGTCGAGCCTTGGCCAATTGGGTTAAAGCAGTTTCTTCTGTGCGCCAACCTTGGATTAATTCTTGGGCCACCGTGTAAAGAGGACGAGTTTGATCGGCAATCCTTTCCGCCGTTGAGATGGCTGATTGAATGCCTTCTAACGTACCGGATTGAGCATCACTACCAGCCGTTCCCAGTAATTGCCATTCGTTCGTATCTTCCGCCGGAAAAAGACCTTCTGGAATACGCTCAACGGTGCTGGCCAAAGTTTGCCAATCCTTGTCATCAATGAGATTCTGAATAAAGTCCTGTAATTTTTCCTTGGCTTTATCAATTAGACCCAGGGATTCCTGATGGGCATAGCTTTCCTTGGGAATTTTTTGAGCTTCAGTGATCGCCTTAAGCCAATTGTCAATGCCACCCCGACGCAAAATTCGGTAAGCCGTATCTAATTTACTGCTTTCTTCCTGGGCTAACTGAATATTTTTAACGCTTTGATCGTATCTCGTCGTTCCCCAGTAACGATTATCTAAATTCAATAATTTGACTGCGGACCGAAAAGCATCATTCCAGCGTGCCTTCCGTAGGTTATCCTCAACTTCAGCAAAAATAGCTTCTCCTTTTTTCCAGGTCTCTTGCCAAGTGCTAATGCGTTCTTCAACCAATTTATAAGCCTGTACCTGATTGGGAATGCGTTTTACCGTGGCGATCGCTTCATCTAACTTGCCATCTTGGAAAGATTCATCCGCTAAACTCAAAATTTCATTGGCCCATTCTTCAATGCTACGGTTTGCTTCGGCATAGAGCGGGTGATCCTTGGGCAAACTGGCAACCAATTCGATCGCCTGCAATAGACTATCTACCGTTCTATCATCCGCCGACAACTGAGCACAATACAAGCGCATAGAGGCGGAGGCGATCGGCCAGAAAATACGAGAACATTGAGGACTCTTGGGCAACTTAAATAGCATGGTCGTTGCCGTAAAGCCAATTCCTCCCGACACCAAAATCAGCACAATCGCCCAAAACTGATAGGGAAACCGTTCGGCTTGACGCTGAACCTGCTGATAAGCTTGGCGACTAACGGATTGTAAATTATTCATCAGAGGAGGCCGTTGATGGTCTGGAGGAGTCGGGTTTGAAAACACAGTATTATCAGGCTTAGGAAATTGAGAACACCGAGAGAGGATTGAATCTCTGGACAACTAAAATCAGGAATTTTCGCAAAGCAGGAAATTTTTGACCTATCTTAACATTACTTTGACGATATCCCTAAGCATTTTTCCTTAGCCAACCCATTTTTCTCCAAAACAACAGAGAGCGATCGCCCCTTAACGAGATCTTGGCTAGACCAGAGGCGATCGCTTTTCCCCAAACACCTTAAACTACAACGCAACCGTTGACAGACTACTCGGTTCAATCACCTTATCAATGAGTCCGTATTCCTTTGCTTCGGCTGCGGACATAAAATAATCCCGATCCGTATCCTTAGCAATTTTCTCGATAGTTTGGCCAGTGCGAAGGGCCAACATTTCATTGAGTTGCTGACGAATCCGCAGGATTTCCTGGGCCTCAATTTGAATATCCGTTGCTTGACGACGACCAGTGCCGCCCATCGGTTGGTGAATCATGATACGGGCATGGGGCAAGGCCAATCTTTTACCCGGCGTACCAGCCGCTAATAAAAATGATCCCATTGATGCCGCCAAACCCACACAGATTGTCACCACTTCCGACTTAATGTATTGCATGGTGTCGTAGATGGCCATGCCTGCTGTTACCGATCCCCCCGGAGAATTGATATACAGATAGATCGGCTTACTGGGATCATCGGAGTCAAGATAGAGCAAAAAAGCGACAATGCGGTTGGCGATCGAGTCATTCACTTCTTGACCCAGAAAAATAATTCGTTCCTGGCTTAGACGAGTATAGATATCGATCCAACGCTCGTACTGACTACCGGGCAGACGATAGGGAACACTGGGAACACCAATAGGCATAGGTCAAAAGGTCAAAAATATTCAAAAGGACAGAGGAAAACAAGGCAGGAGTGCAAAAAACTTAGCGCAAAGCCGCAAGCGGTTGGGGTAATTGCTTAGAACTGTCTAAGACCTTATCGATTAAGCCGTACTCTTTAGCTTGTTCTGGGGTGAGATAAAAAGTCCGATCCAAATCTTTGGCCAATTTCTCAACGGTTTGACCCGTCGTTTGGGAAAGAATTTCTAGCATAGTACGTTTATTGTCTAGTACCTCCTTGGCCCGAATTTGGATATCTGTGGCCTGCCCTCTTGCTCCCGTACGATTCTGATTCAGGACAATGGTGGCATGGGGTAAACTAGCTCGAAAGCCCTTCGTTCCAGCCGCCAGAATCATAGCAGCCGTTCCCATGGCTTGACCAATACAGATGGTGTGGACGGGGGGTTTAATATAATTAATCGTGTCGCAAATCGCAAAAGCTTCTGTTTCAAACCCGATCGCATCCCCTGTGTACCAGGAAGTTCCCGTCGAATTAATATAGAAAAAGATCGGTTTATCGGGGTCATCAAATTGCAAGAAGAGGAGTTGGGCGATGATTAATTGCGTCACATCCAGCCCGACTTGCTGTTTATGCTCATCGGAAGAAAACAGCGGCATTCCCAAATAAACAATCCGTTCTTTGAGTAACAGGGACTCTAGATCGGGAGGTGGAGTACGGAAAGACATATCTCCGTAGTAGGCAGTTTGAACCGCTTTAATTTCCATTGTTACTTTGCTAGTCAGGTTAGGGCTAAAGACAAACGCGATTTTGGCAAAATGTTGTCTGTTTTTTTAGTCTAGTTATGTATTCTAGCGCAGATCAACTTCCGAATCATGGCCCGAATCATTGCTGCAAAAAACAACCCGATCTCCTTAACTGAAGTCGGGCATAGAGGCTTTTCATTAATTTTACGCAATTACTAACTACCAAAAACCTAAAAAGGAAATTTCTGATCGGCAGAATAGCGGGGACGGGAGCGACGACGCTGAAACTTTTCTGCTTCATGGCCGTTACCGTAGGGCCGTCTTTTTCTGGGTAGATAGGAACTGCTTTGATCGCGATCGCTCTCATAAACATCCAGATAAACCGTTTGACCCACCGTTGCTGCCGCCATCTCTAGAACAGTACAGATAGCATTCAGATTGCGGCCACCACGCCCAAAGATACGACCCTTATCTTCACCTTCTATGGCCACTCGAATCCAAACCCGTTGTTTACGGTTCGCCTGTTCACAGTCAACACGCAGAGAATCGGAAGCCGACAAAAAAGGGGTTATTAAAAAAGAGACCAATCCCATGTAATCGGGAATAGGAATTTGAGGAGAGACAGCAAGAACCATTACATTTATGCTTTGAGTTGTTCAAACACTTGAGCTTTCTCTAATAAAGAGCGAACCGTATCAGTGGGCTGAGCACCTTGCTTGAGACGTTGGACAATTGCAGGTACATCTAAACGGGTTTCATCAGTACGGGGATTATAAAATCCTAACTCTTCCAAGGGACGACCATCACGGCGACTAGTGCTGTGCATAGCCACAATACGATAACTCACTTCTCTTTTTTTACCGAAACGTTTTAAGCGCAACTTAATCATAGTTCTTCAAAATTCACCTTTCTGATTCTACCGTATTTCTGCTATTCTGGTGCATTTTCTAAAATCGAAGGACTATCAAGGGTTAAGCAAGCAGCTGATTTTCAAAAGCTTAGACAACCCCAGAGTTGACTTCTGAATTACAATAATCAGGATACAAATCTTTACATATTGTCGAATCACCGAAAATCATGGCCGCTAACGTTGAAATCTATACCTGGAGCACTTGTCCGTTCTGTATTCGTGCAAAATCCCTGCTCAAGCAAAAAGACGTAGATTTTACGGAATACTGTATTGATGGGGACTATGCCGCTCGTAGTGCCATGAGCAATCGCGCCAATGGTCGTTCTAGTCTGCCTCAGATTTTTATCAATAATCAGCACATTGGAGGCTGTGATGATCTCTACGCGCTCAATGCTCAGGGTAAATTAGATGCCCTGTTAGTTGCTTAATTGTTTTTCTGTACGTTTTACCATTTTTTTAGTAAGGATAATTGCCATGAAATTTGCCTTTATCATTGACCCCTTGGCTCGTCTTGACCCAGGCCATGACACCACTGTTGCCATTATGGAAGCCGCCCAGCGTCTTGGCCATGAGGTCTGGATCACGGAAATGAATCAGTTAAGCGTGGTCAATGGTAAAGCCTGGGCAACCTTACAACAGCTTAAACTTAATCCGGTATCCCTCATTGAGGGACGTTGGGTGGCAGAGGCTCGATGGTACGAGATTCAAGAAACGGGGTTTTTCTGTCTAGAAACAATGGATGGAGTCTGGATGCGCAAAGATCCCCCGGTCACCATTCGTTATCTCTATGCCACCTATATTTTGGATTTAATTGATCCTCAAAAAACCCTGGTGATTAATTCTCCCCAGGGATTACGGGAAGCGAATGAAAAAATGTACACCCTGCAATTTCATGAGGTGATGCCCGCAACCATTGTCAGCCAAGATAAAGCGGTTATTCGGGAATTTGTCGAAGAACATGGTTCGGCTGTCCTGAAACCCTTGGGAGGAAAAGCAGGAGAAGGCATTTTATTTTTGGAACCTGGCGATCGCAATTTTAATTCGATGATTGAAATCAGTACTCAACAGGGGCAGGAACCCGTGATGGTGCAGTGTTTTTTACCAGAGGCGAAGGAGGGCGATAAACGTATTATTTTGCTCAATGGGGAAGCGATCGGGGCTGTCAATCGCATTCCGACGGGTAAAGAATTTCGCGGTAATATGGCCGTTGGTGGCAGGGTTGCTAAAACGGAAATTACGTCCAGAGAACAGGAAATTTGTCAGCATTTAAGTCCCAAGTTACAAGCAGATGGCCTTTATTTTGTTGGTATTGATGTGATTGGGGGTTATCTCACAGAAGTGAATGTCACCAGTCCAACGGGAGTGCGAGAAATTGATCGACTTCAGGATGTCAGTTTAGGAGAGACGGTCATTCGTTGGTTAGAGTTTTGGCGTAGCTGATTTACAGGATGAATCTCTAAAGATGCAATTTTTAAAACATATACTCAGACTGCATTCTGGGTATATGCAAAATTTGTTTTCATACCTTGATTAAGCAACGCCGCTTAAAGTTGGACATTGTGAGCACAACCTTCAGCCTTTTCTTCTGCACTCTACCCTTTGTCGAACTCAGGTATTTCTTGGGTACTTTGACTCATTGCAAATCTGGGAGGCTCCCCAGGGGTTCACCGACTTCTTGGGCATCAATATGTCCTTGGGAGATGGCACGGGTACAACACCAGTTACTGGGTAAAGCGGACGGCCACCCCATACGGATCGCCTCAGGACAGATAGTGGTTACTGTCAATTGACAATCGATCAATTGAAATCCTTCTTTCTCACATTGCTTGAGACTATGCTTTAAAATCGAGTCATTTTTAAATTCAATGGTGCGATTACATTGAACGCAGACAATATGATGATGATGATGGGGATAGGGTTGTTGAAGTTCGTAATGTTTATGACCTTCAGCCAGTTCTAATTCTCGTAAAATACCCATACGAGACATTAACTTGACACTACGGTAAATGGTGGACAGACTAATTCCCTCACCTTGTTTTTCCATTAACTCATGTAGCTCCTCTGCACTCAGATGGTTGCCTTTGGGCAGATTCTGAAAAATTGTGAGAATTTTTTCCCGTTGTGGAGTCAATCGCCAGCCTCTGGCATTTAATTCTGCTTTGAGAGAATTAGCAGTATGGGGCATCGTCAAAAGGTGAGGAACTAGGTTTACAACCCATCATAGTCGCTGTGACTTCCCATTTGCAATAACCTAAGCTAATTGACAATTCCTACTTGAATATTTATCTCAATAAGCTCAAAGCTCAGTCAGTTTTCTGGGTACTAACCTTGAAAAACTACTTTTGTTTGAACTGTCTAGAATTAAACCATTAGCTTAAGTTTGCATTTAATTGCATTGATTCATCATATTCAATTGCACGACAATCTGGTCAATAGAACGGACTAAAGAAGTGCCAGGACGACTGGAATCGTTAGCTAAAATACTAAATACGAGGGTTCCATAAGTAGGGTTATTAATGTAGCCGGAAAGGGCTCGCACCCCTGTTAAGGTTCCTGTTTTGGCATAAACGTTGCCCTGGGCAGGAGTAGAACGCATCCGTCGCGTTAAGGTTCCATTCATGCCAGCAACGGGGAGGGAAGCCACGAATAGCTCTCCCTGGGGAGAAGAATACATTGCTCGCAGAGTATCAACCAAGGCACGAGGAGTCGTATTATTGGCACGGGATAGACCGGAGCCATCGGCTAACCGGAAAGATCTAGGGTCAACACCTAGTTGGGTTAAAGTCGCTTTGGCTGCACCTGGCCCACCAATATAGCGCATCAAAGTATCGGCATAACCATTATGACTGCGCTTGTTGGTCACCATTACCCACTGTTGCAGAGAGACATTGGATTTAATTGGGGTGTCGGGACTTAAGCGTTGTAGAGCGGCGGCGGTAGTAAAAATCTTGTTATTGGAAGCGGGAATAAAGTAGCGATCGCCGTTGTGATTGTAGAGAACTTTCCCGTCCTGTAGAGTTTCGACGAGAATGCCCCAGCGATTAGCAGTATCAGAGCCAATAATACGGCGAACAATCGGATCTAAGGTAGCAGGACAGGTTCCTTGATAGATGGGAGAGCCAAAATTACCGAAATTATCATTGTTATTGGGCGTGTTGTTGGGCGTTTCCTCCATTTCTGGCCCATCAACCCCAATGGGGATCGACTGTTGCCCCTGAAAATAATCGACACTTGCCGTTGGATAAGCCTCGTTAGCAACGCTGGGGGAAGTCCAGACAAGACTGGTGGCAGCAAGAATTGCTAGGGGGGTAAACCATTGACTTGTTTTTTTCATGGGCGTTTTCGGGTAAATTTTTATGACCTCACGTCAAGTTTTGTAAACTGAGTTTAAATCTGTCAAGTTTCTAGAATTTTAGCAGGCTGTTGAAGAAATGGTCACTTTATTTTTCGGCACAGTCACACCTTGGGCTGAACGCTAATAATAGCTACCGGATTTACGATGATGAACGGCGGTTAATCCTTCGTTGAGAACTTTACCACGCGCAATCGTGACATAAATAATCCAATGATCGCCGCATTCCATCCGGTCTTGGACAGTACATTCTAGATAGGCTAAAGCTTCCTTGAGAATTGGCGCGCCATTATCTGCTGTTTCTGTTTCAACGCCCACAAAGCGATCTTCTCCAGGGGCGAAGGGTTTCAGAAAATGTTTCATTAAACCTTGGTGCTGTCCCTCTGGCAGAATATTGAGGACAAAATGACTATGGTTATAGAGCAGGGATTCGATCGCCCGTTCCTTGGCAACGGCAATGGTTAATCCGGGGGGAGTAAAGGTCGCTTGAGCAACCCAGGAGGCCAACATTGCGCCTTTCACCTCTCCCTGAGCAGTGGTGACAATACAAAGAGATCCCACGATGCGACCCAGGGCTTGTTCCGTTCTTGCCGACTGGGATTCACCCACCGAGGCTTTGGGTTGACGCGATCGCTGAACTTTTTTGAGAGCCTGGGCAAAATCCGTTCCAGCCTCTTCACAGAGTTTAAGGGTTTGTTCCGTTGGTTTAAATTTGACCCGGATCGTTTCAAACCCAAAACGGTAGCCCGCATCTCGAAATTTATTTTCTAGTAAATCGATCGCCTCTCCACTCCAACCAAAGGAACCAAAGACCCCACACAGTTGACTTTTTTCCGCATTAGCGAGGGTAATTCCCAGGGCCGTTTGGATAGGTGTTGGGGCATGGCCGCCTAAGGTCGGAGAGCCAAAAATAAAGCCTGCGGATTGGGAAACGGCGGATTTGATCTCTTCTACCTCTGTAATTTCAGCATTGATAGATTCCACACTTACTCCTGCCTTGGTAATCCCACGGGCGATCGCCTGGGCCAAGGTAGCCGTATTCCCATAGGCGGAAGCATAAATCAGCGCGACCGAGAGATCTTTCGACTGTTGCTCTTGTAACCACTGACGATAAGCATTCGTTAATTCTTGCAAGCCATATTTGACGAGAGGGCCATGACCTGGGGCATAGAGATGGGCTGTTTTACTCCCTAACTTGTCTAGGGCATTGGTAACTTGTTTGGCCGAAGGAGCCAACAAACAATCAAAATAGTAGCGTCGATCTTCGTTATAAACAGTCCAACCTTCATCCAAGACTTGATCCCCACAGACATGGGCCCCAAATAATTTATCTGTAAATAAAATCTCAGTTTGGGGATCATAGGTACAGAGTTGATCGGGAAAACGGGGGTTGGGAGTGGGAATAAATTCAAGCTGATGACCTTGACCGAGATCGAGGCGATCTTCCCCTTTAATGATTTTGATTTTATAGGGTTGCTCTTCTAATAATTTTTCCAGGGATTGGGCCGCTGGATTAGAACACACTAGCGTTAGGTGAGGGGCAAGGGATAATAAAGCTTTGATGGTAACGACTCGGTTTGGGTTGACATGGCCCAAAATCAGATAATCTAATTGCTGAAGATCCCATCGAGACTGGAGAGCCTGAAGAAAAATTTCAGTAAAAGATTCCCCTGGCGGATCAAAAAGAGCTAACTTTTCGGCTTCTATCAGGAAAGCATTGGCTGTGGTTCCTCGCTGTAGTCCATACTCAATTTCAAACTTTAATCGCTCCCAGGTCCGCGATCGCAGCACAAAAGTTTGGGGAGTAAGGGGAAATACCTGAACATCTTTGGCTTTCATAGGAGGGTAAATCTTTGGAGTTGTCAAGATCTAACCTCTATCATATTTCCTCTGGTCAAACATTGAATTGTTAACCTTAGAAAAGACGAAAGATTGGCTCTAACCAAATTTGAACATTGGCATTGACAGAAGTAAATGTTAAATTGCAAAACTCTATGATTTTATCTTTGCTGGCCAACCTGAGAATGACAAAAAGCTCCTTTGGGGTAGGGAAATATATTCTAGGACAATTCAGTTTATGGCTTTATTTCTGCATAGGAACCACTCTCACCCTTGCTCAATCTCCCAACCTGTCTCAAAATTGTCCTACACCTGCGCTCTCTCGCTTGCAACGCCATCGTCTTGGGGCGGGAGAAACCCTGGCTAGCCTTGCTCAAAAATATCAGCTTGTCCCCGAAACCCTCAGTAGTCTTAATCCCCAACTCAAAAAAGGAAAAGCCCCCGTCGGAACTGTCATTTTAATTCCCCCCTTTAATGGCATTCGCATTGAAGTGCCCCAGGGAGCCACCTGGCAGGATGTGGCCAAAGCCTACGGGATTCGGGCCGATATTCTCTTTGAAGTCAATGGTTGTACCCAAAACCCCAAGGTTGTTTTTATTCCAGGCGTGGTTTGGACTGCCAGTGCCAAAAGACCCGTGGATAACTATACTGGCCTAACCCATTATCCGCTTCCTCATCCGGCCAAAATTGGTCTGGACTACGGTTGGCAATCCCATTCACCCGGCAAACAAACTTTTTTTCACAGTGGTATTGACTTGTTGGCTCCAGAAGGCACACCAGTGCTAGCCGCTGCATCAGGGACAGTGCTTCTAGTTAGTAAAGAAGGCCCCTATGGCTTCCTGGTTGTCATCGATCATGGCAATGGACGACAAACTCGTTATGCCCAACTCAGTCAATTTCAAGCCGAAGCTGGACAAATCGTACAATCTGGACAAGTCATTGGTTATGTTGGTACATCGGGCCGTCCAGATATTCCTGAAACTCATTTGCATTTTGAGGTTCGTTTCCAGTCTCCCGTGGGTTGGGTCGCTCAAGATCCCAAATTACATCTACCTGCCAATCATTAATAGACTTAAATTGGAACTAACGACAGCTAAAGCTCAATCATCTGGCATTGCTTAATCAGGGTATGAGATTGGATTTTGCATACATCTATAAAGCAGCATGAGTCAATGTTTTAAAAATTGTATTTTTAGAGATTCATATCGTAAATTAGTAACACCGTTTTTCCTGCTGCTGAAAATCCATATCCCCTAATATTTGTACTTTGACAATTTAGAACATCACCACTGTCCGCACAGTTAAGGGAAGAGCAAGGAGCCCACAGTTTGCTCCTCAACCGCTTATTGATCGCTTTTCAGCTTCATAGTTTGATCATGGTAAAACCCGATTCCATTGCTAACAAAACCCCTCGACGTAAGGGTTTTAAGGGATGAGTAGGACTGAAATGTTGCAGTTTCAGTTGGGAGAGTAAGGTGGCTAAAACTAATTTCATCTCAAATTGAGCAAGGGCTGTGCCAATACAACGACGACTTCCCGCTCCAAAAGGAATAAATTCGTAGGGCGAAAATTGACGTTCTAAAAAGCGATCGGGTTTAAATTTTTCGGGTTCGGGATAAATATCAGGACGACGATGGTTAAGATAAATTGAACCGATAACAACGGTATCAGCTTCGAGCTCATAACCGCCAAGGGAAACGGGCTGATTAGCCTGTCGTGGAAAGGTCAGCATTCCCACAGGATAAAGCCGCAACGTTTCATTGCAAACCGCAGTCAGATAGGGTAATTTAAAAATTGTTATTGGGTCTAGTTTGGGGCCAAGATTGCCCAGTTCTATCATCAGTTTTTGATACACTTCAGGATGTTGATGAATCAGATACAAGGCCCAACTTAAAGCCGTGGCAGTGGTTTCATGTCCTGCAAATAAGAGCGTCATTAATTCATCACGAAGTTCAACCTCACTGAGGCTTTCCCCTGTGTCATCCGTTGCAGTTAGCAATAAATTTAAAATATCAATACGATCGCTGTCAGGATTGGCGCGGCGATCGCAGATTTCAGCATAGATTAGGTCATCACAGTATTTTTGTTGAGCCATAATGCGGCCCCAGGGACTCCATTTTCCCCAGTCTTTTCGTAAAAAGGGGAGAAAGATAAAGGTTGATCCCAAACCCTTAGCGGTCATCTCAAAACGTTTCACCAAAGCTGTTTTTAGTTTTTCTAGGCGATCGCCTTCTTGCAGACCAAAGACCGCTTTTAAAATGACACGAAGAGTAATTTCCTGCATAGATTCGCGCACATCAAACGGCTGACCGGCTTGCCAGGTTGTCATCACCTGTTCTGTGATTTCTTGGATAATTTGTCCATAGCTAAATAGGCGATCGCCGTGAAAAGGCGGCATTAAAAGTTTGCGTTGTTGTTGATGTTCAGGATCGCTCAACAAAATCAAAGAATTAGACCCTAACAAGGGACGGGCTGTCTCATTTAATGTCCCTGGTGCAGAAAAAGCTGGGCCTGTCAAGATTTCCTGTAAAGCCTGGGGGCCACTGACCATCACACAAGATTTGCCTATAAAATAACCCCTAAAAATAGCCCCAAATTCTTTGCGATTGCGATCCATATACTCCAACGGATCACGCAACCATTGCAGCAATTGCACAAAAGGATGGGTTTTCGGGCCGGTGAGGACGGACATGAGAGACTCCCTCAAAACAGAGAAAAAGACTAATACAGATTAAAACCATTATCTTACTGCCTCTCCCCTTTGTCTGTGTGTAACGTTATGTTACGAGTTAAAACAGGCCAATAATTTAAGCCATAGATACTTACAATTAGCCAATCCATACTTTTTTGCTTCAGCGATCAAGCAAGTTGTTAAGAATCGTAAAGTTTTCTTGAGGTAAGACTTTCAGTACTATCAAATTTGAAATTTGGACTTGCTGCCCATTGAGCCGAAAATTGAGGGGGATTTTAGCTAAGATTATCAATACGTATAAATAATTTTCAAATTGATGCCTGAACCGAACAAAAGTTTAAATCTAACGATGTTTAGAACCCTGCGCCATCGGCAGTTTCTCTGGATGTGGGGTGCTAATCTATTTTCTAATTTTGGGACATCGACCTATGTTTTGGCTATTAATTGGATTGCGGTTAAAGAACATGGTGGGATTGGTTTAGGGGCAATTACCCTGGCCTATGGTTTATCTCAATTTATTTTTCAATTATTTGGAGGGGTCGTTAGCGATCGCTTCAATCGCAAAGTCGTATTTGTGATTACCGAAAGTTCCGCATTGATTTTGGCTGTGATTTTAGCCCTATTTGCAACGGATAAATTTTTTCCAATCTGGTTTCTGGCTCTCATGAATGGCCTGAATGGGGCGATCTCTGCCTTTGACACACCAGCCCGTACCACGCTCATTAATGAATTAGTGCCGGTGGAAGATTTAGTTCAAGCCCAGCAACTCTATGGATTAGCAGCGAATACAACTTCTATTTTAGGGCCAGCTTTGGGGGGATTATTGTTAAGTTTAGGGGATACCGCGATCGCCTTTTGGTTTAACGCCTTCAGTTTTATTCCCGTTTTAATCAGTTTATTTTTTATCCATGCCCATCCCAGAGCAAAATCGTCCTCAGGCCCTTCTATCCCGATGATCAAAAGTATTGTGGAAGGTCTTGGTTATGTTCGTCACAATGAATCGGTTCGTACCCTAATTTTGTTGATGAGTATTGTCATGATTTTAGGAATGCCTTACCAAACCCTATTACCGATGTTTGCCCATAAAGTCCTTCATGCGGGATCTTCAGAATTTGCAGCACTCTCTTCTGCGGTCGGTTTAGGAGGTTTTCTCGGCGCGTTAATGACCACTAATTTAGGCAATAATCCCCAATCAGGACGATGGCTTTTTTATACTAGTCTGATGTTTGGCCTATTTATCTTTTTGTTTGTTGAATCCCCTGTTATCCATTGGGCTTCTCTATCCGTTTGTTTGGCTGGAGCCTGTAGCGCGATTACCCTTAACCTAGATTCTGGTTTAATTCAATCTCTTTCTCCCGAAACCTTTCGCGGTAGAATGACCAGTATTTCCGGTTTAAATAAAGGAGCTTTGTCCATTAGTGCAGCTTTAGCAGGCTATGCTTCTCACTTTTTTGGCATGGTTACGATTCAAATTATTTTTATTATTTTGATGGTAGTTAGTTTGCTCTGGCTCAGTCCTCATTTAAGTAAAATTAATCAAGCGACAGTAATAGCAGAGTAAGATTCAGCGATGACTTTTAACTACGATTTAGTGATTCTAGGAGCCACCTTAGAAGGTATCTACGCAGCCCAGGCAGCAATTCAATTTCCCGATAAACGGATTGCCTTAGTAACCCAGGGATTCTCGCCCCAAGCAGCGATCGCCGCCGCCTCTTTTCGACGGTATTTTTCCTTATTGAGTGGCTCCGATATCATGGCTCAAACTGCTCTGGTAGAGGAAAATTTATCCCTATTAGCTGCCCAGGGAGTGGATATTATTCAAGCTCAGGGCATTTTTACCCAGACTCCGACTCTTGTTTTAGACGTTGAAAATCGGTATTTGCGATCGCCGGCCTACTTATTAGCAATGGGATCGGAACCTGATTTTTCCGAGTTATCACAATTTTCTCAAGCGAGTTTTCCTAAAGCGATTTGGACAGCGCAAACCCTTAGAAATGGTGCTGATTGGCAAGCGGGAAATCATTGGGTCATTATCGGGGCAACACCGTTAGGAATTGAATTGGCCTATCATTTAGCGACTTTAGATAAACAAGTAACTTTGATCACGCATAATTGCCATATTTTGCCCCAGGAGGATCGGGAAGTCGCTCATTTTTTGCAGTCATCCTTAGAGGCGATCGGCGTTAAAATTTTGCTCAAAACTGATGTGCAGGCTATTCAATCCCAGACAGCACAATTCCAGATGGAAATTCGAGATCATTTTTTAGAACAAGATTTCTCATTAAATAATATGGATCATATTTTCTGGGCCCAGAAAACCAAAGCAAATTTAGGCGGCTTAAATTTAGCAGAGATCGGCGTTCAGTTTAACAAAAATCGTCTGGTTGTTAATTCTCAATTGCAAACTTATCGTCCTGAAATTTATGCTATTGGCACGGCGATCGCCGGTTACGATTTGCCCAGTTTAGCTGAATATGAAGCTCGTCTTGTGCTGCAAAATACGCTGATGAGAAAACAAGCGGCTGTTAACTATTATCCCATTCCTGTTTGTGTGACCGAGGTTCCTCAATTTGCCAGGGTGGGTTTAACCGAAGCCCAGGCGCAAGGGTTTTATGGTAATCAATATCAGGTTAGGCGATCTCGTTTTTCTGTATTTTCTGCTCGATCCAACAGTCAAATATCAGGATTTTGTAAGCTTATTTTAGATCCTCAACAAAAAATTACTGGCACTTATCTTATTGGGGATCACGCCAAAGCTTGGATCAATGTCTTTGCTTTAGCGATCGCCCAAAAACTGCACCTAAATGATCTGCAAAATCTCAATTTACCTGGGTTAAAGTTAACTGAATTCAGGACAGTCCTAAATTAAAAGCCTTTTTTTTCATCAATTGCAGAATATTATAAAAACCATTGGCACGGGAAGGAGTCAGACTGACTTTTAAACCCGTTTCCTCAATAAAATCAGGACTAATTTGTATAATTTCTTCTGGTGATAACCCATTCAAGCCTTGAATTAGTAGAGCCACTAAGCCCTTCACCAATTGAGCATCGGAATCACCTTGATACCAAACTTTACCATCCTCAAGATTGGCCGTGATAAAGACTTGAGAAACACAGCCTTGTACTTTATTTTCAGGGATTTTAGCCTCTTCAGGCATGGCTTCTAGCTTTTTGGCATACCAGAGCAGTTGTTCGTAACGTTTTTTGGGATCGCTATGGCGTTTAAAGCGTTCAACAATTTTGTCAAGGTTGGGGGAAAAGGACATCGGAGACATAAACACAATGGGTAAAAATTACCAGAGAGATATCATCTTACAAGCAATAGCGCGGTCACGAAGTGTGCCTGCGGCATCGCGTCCGGGAAAATCAAACTTTTTTAGGGCTGGAGATTAATGGTTAAGTTGTTTTTTTGCTTGCTGCCAAAGGCTTTCCAGTTCTGCCAAGCTATAGGTGTCTAGGGGGCGATCGCAGTAGTTTTCCATTAAAGTGAGGCGTTGAATAAAACGTTGATGGGTTCCCTGAAGAGCTTCAGAAGGATCAAGATCATACCAACGAGCCAGGTTAATGACAGTAAAAAGTAAATCCCCTAATTCGGCTTGCTGATGGGCTTGATCATCGGTTTGTAAAGCCGCTCGAAATTCAGCCAATTCTTCTTCAAATTTGTCCCAAACCCCTGCAATATTTTCCCATTCAAAACCCACCGCCGCCGCTTTTTTGGCAATTTTAGTTCCCGCCACGAGAGGAGGCAAGGTTTGGTTATAGCGTTCTAATTTTAAACTGAGACGTTGTGGGCTATCAGCATCTAAGCCTTTTTCTGTGGCTTTAATTTTTTCCCAATTTTCCCGTACCATTTCTACATTTTCCACCGTTACCTCTCCAAATATATGGGGATGGCGACGAATGAGTTTTTCCGCAATTCCTTGCGCCACTTCTTGTAAGCTAAAATAATCGTTATCCTGGGCAATTTGTGCCTGTAAAATGACCTGTAAAAGTAAATCGCCCAATTCCTCAGCGATCGCTTTTTGCTCTCCTGTTTTAATGGCATGGACAACTTCATAGGCTTCTTCAATCACGTAGGGGATTAGGCTCTCTTGAGTTTGGGCCAAATCCCAGGGACAACCACCATCCGGCGATCGCAGTTTAGCGACCACTTGAATGAGATGATCGAGGGATTGTAAAATTGCCTGGCTAGGGTTAGAAGACATGATTAGGGAATAGGGAATAGTTGATAGGGAATAGGGGGAAATGAAAGAATTTAAGGGTTAGGAACGTCTAAATTTAAGGTTAATTGATAAAGTTGACGGCGGGGTAATTGGGTGAGTTCAGCTAAATGACGGCTGGCTTGGGAGCGACTCATACCCTGGGCAATTAATTGGGCCAACTCTGCTTTTAAAATTGACTCTGAAGGTGGAAGATTCTCATTTTCAGATTGGCCCGCTACAACTAGGGTAAATTCCCCCTTCGGTTGCATGGTATTTTGATAATAATCAACCGCTTCTCCCAGATTACCATACCAGAATTCTTCGTGAAATTTCGTTAATTCTCGACCTGTCACCACTAAACGATTGGTTCCTAAGATTAATTTTAAATCTATTAAGGTTTCTAACAAACGATGGGGAGCTTCATAAAATAATAAAGTACGGGTTTCTGTTGCCAACTGTTCCAGGCGATCGCGTCTTTCTTTTCCTTTTGTGGGCAAAAATCCTTCAAAAATAAAGCGATCTGTTGGTAGGCCAGAAGCCACTAGAGCCGTAATTAAAGCCGTCACCCCAGGAATGGGAATCACTTCAATTTTTTGACCTAAACAGGCTTGCACTAATTCATAGCCTGGATCGGAAATACCAGGCATTCCTGCGTCACTGACTAAGGCTAGATTTCTCCCCTGGGTTAGATAATCTAACAGAGTTTCTAGGCGAGATTGGTGACTGTGATCATGATAACTAATTTGAGGGGTTTTAATTTGAAAATGTTGTAATAATTTGCCCGTATGTCGAGTATCTTCCGCCGCAATTAGATCTACCTGATTTAAGGTTTTAATGGCTCGAAAAGTCATATCTTCTAAATTACCAATGGGAGTTCCGACGAGATAAAGTTTACCTGATGACATGAATAAAGATGAAGTTAATAATTAAATTTTTAAGGTTATCAAGAGTTGTTTAAGTAGCGGGTTACAGTTAAACTAAAGATAGATTTTGCCATCGATCCCCCCTGCCCACCTTGATAAGGCTACTGTGTACACACATCTATTCGCAAATCTTATTTTGCCCCCCCAGCCCCCCAACTTTTGGGGGAGAACGATCTCTTGAACTGGTTTAAAGTCCCCCAGAATTGGGGGATTTAGGGGGATTAAAAGTCTCGAAGTCAAAACCCAAGACTTGTGTGTACCCAGCAGCTTGATAAGGGGGGTGTCCACAGGACGGGGGGATCTTATACATTTTAAAACTCATCTACTTACACTCTAAGTTTATTATCTATCAGAAATAGATTACCGATGAACATAGCCAAAAGGACGCGCCAACGGCTCGCCAATGAATACGCCTTGACCTGGCCAGGCAACACTTTTCCAGTAACTTTCTAGTAGGGTACTGCCATTCAGATAGGATTGAATCACAATAGCAGGATGGGGAAATTTTTGCGGAAAATTACAGGGTTCTACTACTGCTCCATAACTTCCCGTTGCTCCAGCCTCTAACCATCGTAAACTACTCATTTGACTACTATCGGTAAGTTGGCCGCCTAAGGAGGTTAAATGATCGGCGATCGCGCCTGGACGGAAACGCAGGGTATTTAATTTTTCAACTTTTTCTAACCCAGTAAAATAAAACATCACATCGGTTTTGTTCTCTAGCACATTACCTTTAATCTCTTTAATATCAAAACGAAAAGGCATCAAGTTAGTAATTAAACGATAAAATTGCGATCGCACATTACGAGCTTTATCCGTTGTATTGAGAAGATAGGCCGTTCCAGTGGGAAAAGTTTCATCCGCCGCTACACCGCGATCAATTAATTGTTTTGCCTGTTCAAAATTGGTGGCCGCTAACATGATCGTTGGACGGATTTTTAGGTCTTCGTAGGGATGAATGGTTGCTTGATTAAAAAAGGGATTGACGGCGGTTGGATTGCAACCATTAGCACAAAAAGCCGGATTAAACCCAAAGGCAAAAGCACTAGTAATGGACATACAACCGACTCGATAGGAAGCCGCCCAGGTTAAGGCATAACCTTCAACCATACTAGGGGTCTGAGCATCAACCGTCGCTTTTAATTCCTTAAATGTTTCTAGAGTTAGAGCCGTTTGTTGAGGTGGAAAGGAAATTTTAATAATATTACGAGCAGCAATCCGACGTTTTCGTTGATAATATTCTCCAATTTGCACACTCATAGGATCGGCTTCATTGACAATAACGGCCAAATTTTTAGCGGTAAATTGAGTAGGAGGAGAAACTTGGCGGCTAATCCAATCGCAACCACTTAAGTTAAGCAAGCAAAAACCCAGTAAGGGAATTTTGAGAAAATCATCTAACATAAAATCTGCTTAAGCTGTTCGTCATCTAAAACACATACCGGCAAGGAGCTTAAGCTGCTTTTTATAAAGCTTTCAGAATAGGTCATTATGGGATCTAAAAGCACGACAGCTTAATATTTTCGCGCTTAATCATCTTAATTTTAGAGAGCCAGAAAATTTATTTAGTGTGATGATTGTGGCCATGGCTGGGACAGGGGGGAGCAGAAATAGAGCGATCTAACCAACCCTCAGCTTGTTTAATATGGTTGAGAGCTTCTTCGGGGTGATCATTCAGTAAATAGACGATCGCCGCCGCTAGATCCTGACTGGCTTGAGCTTTACGGTTGGCTTTGAGTCGATGCCAATCCTGGGGAGAAATGACTAAACGTTCGGCAAGGGCTTGGGCGAGAGCAAGGGTGCTCAGATCGGTGGCAATGGTGGTGGGAAGAGGCATGGGTTTTAAGGAGGAACAGGGTTAATCTTGGGGAGACTGGGGAGATTGAGCGGTGGGGGGAGATTGGGGGGACTGGGAAGATTGGGCTGGATTGGGTTGGGAGCTATCGGCTTTGCGCCAATTTTGGGGCGATCGCAGGATGAGATCTTGAAAGGTTCTGGAGACTAAACTGATTTTTACCTGGCTGGTTGGTGGATCGGGTGGATCGACGATGGCATAGAGGGAATCACCTTTAAAATCAGCATCACCGAGCAGCAGATAATGGGTTTTGCCATTCTTGAGTTGGATGATCAGTTTGCCTTGAGGGTTTAATAAACCATATTCCTGCAACTTCTTGGCATCAGTTGTAAAGTCACGATCGCTTTGACTATCCACTAACAGATTACTCAAAAAACTGACAGCCGGTTCACTGACTTCCACGGGTGTTGGCTGATCCATTTTCCAGGTCGGTTTAGCCTCGGAACCTCGGTACAGTTTTAAGATTTGACCTTTATGATCAATGGCGATCGCCTGAATAGCATCGGAAGTAAAATCAAAATGTTTCGTCGTGGTTGCGATCAGTGGTGGAGCAGCATTCCGTTGCATCTCCTGAAAAGTCACTCCCCCTGCCAGCAAAATTGCCATACCGCTTAGGATTAAGGTCGTTTTGGGCAATTTGAACATTCAATCTCCTTCTTCCTTTGACTTACTTTTCTACCCGTAGGCGTTGAGTCACCAAGGTAACACCATCAGCACTGACAAGCAGGGCAGATAGCCAACGATCTTCAGGTTTAGCCGGAGCCTTGGCTCGTTTGAATAAACCGCCAGATTGCAACAGTTCTAAATTGAGATTGACGGGATTGAGATAACTGGCTTTGTCAATATCCTGGGTAAAGGCTGTTCCGGCCAATAAATTATTGCCAATCGGTTCACGCAAGATAATGTCAAAATCAAACTCCTGATTCGGTCTAACCATTTCGGGTAAACGCACATCGACTTCAGGGGGATTCGCGCCAGAGGTAAGGGTCATTTTCTCGCTGAGGATCTCCTGACGCAGTAGTTTATCTCCCTGAAACACTTGACGGGATTCCACTACCCCCCGAAATTTAGCGGGCATTCCCTGCCATTGACTCGTCGCTTCCATTTTGGTTACGGTTTGGGCCACCAGTGTATCACCATCTTTTTCCCATGACTTTAATTGAGTACTATACGTCAGATCAGGATAACGTTTCCACAGGGATTGTAGGGCTGCCTCAAAGGTTGAATAGTCAATGCCATCACTGGTGGTAAAGTTGGGGCTATACAGTTGTTTTAACGGCTCAAGATTGTGTTGATTGGCAGTCGCATCAATTTTACTAATGGCGGTAGTTAACTGAGGGGGGGCACTACTGGGTTCAGCCGCTTGTAAACGATGGGCAACCGTCAAGGTTATACCGAAACTTAACAAAAAAGCCAGCGATCGCTTTCTCATTTGAGGAAAAGATAATGCGAGGCTGCCCGAAAACTGAAGTGGTATCATGAAAAGCTCTGTTGAGTAACAAACGGTTGAATAGCCCGCGAGAGATCAATCCTTGGATTTAACCCCCACAAGCTATATTATGGCTCTGCCCTTGACAACTGACAAACAAGTTTTGCAAGCATGTCTGAACCGATTCGTTTACTGATCGCAGCTAGTGGTACAGGAGGCCATCTTTTTCCCGCCTTGGCTCTGGCCCAACAATTACCCGATTACCAAATTGAATGGTTAGGGGTTCCTAATCGCCTTGAACAAACCCTTGTTCCGAAGGAATACCCTTTACATACCATTCCCGTGGAAGGTTTTCAGGGAGGATTGAAACTCAAAAGTATCAAAATTCTTTGGGGTTTAGTTGCCTCAGTATTTCAAGTTCGTAGATTACTACAAAAACAACGAATTAATGTTGTTTGTACAACTGGCGGTTATATTGCGGGGCCAACGATTGTTGCAGCGAAAAGTTTAGGCATTCCAGTGATCTTGCACGAAGCCAATTTCATTCCAGGCAAAGTGACCTATTGGTTAGGGGGCTGGTGCTATCGAGTGGCCTTGGGCTTTGAGGGAACAGCTAACTATTTAACGCGAATCCCAACTCTTTGGGTTAGCACCCCAGTTCGCTCCATTTTTCGTGAATCCCAACCCTTAGATCTGGATATTCCCAGCGATCGCCGGTTAATCGTCGTGGCAGGGGGGTCCCAGGGAGCCGTCTCTGTGAACCAAAAAGTACGTCCCTGTGTGGCCGCCTGGGTGAAAGCGGGGGCCTATGTGGTTCATTTAACCGGACAAAATGATCCTGAAGCAGAAAAATTTAGCCATCCCCATTATCTGGCTTTACCTTTTTATGACAACATGGCCGGATTATTGCAACGGGCTGATTTGGCCATTAGTCGTTCCGGTGCAGGGACTTTAACGGAATTAGCGGTGACTCGCACACCCTCGATTTTAATTCCCTATCCCTTTGCGGCGGAAGATCACCAGCGTTTTAATGCAATAGTTTTTGGCGATCGCGGTGCTGCCCAGGTATATAGTCAAAATCAGCTAACCGTTGAAACCCTAGAAAGCGTTGTGCTGGATTTACTGCGATCGCCGGAAAAATTAGCTCAGATGGCCGAGGCCGCTAGTGGGTTAGCGGTGATAGACAGTGCCGAAAGATTAGCAGACTTAGTGCGTCAAGCCCATACTGCTTAAACAACCTTCAATTCCACACCAAAACCCACCAAGGTTGGAGTTGTCAAAGGTTGTCCTGGTTCAGGACGTTGGTAGTTGATAATGCGACGAATACGAAAGGTGGGATTAATCAGGGTAATCGAATCCACAGAAACGACTTTGGTATATGGGGTAGTCATTACCAATTCTCGTTTGGCCATATCAAAGCGAAAATGGGAAACAATTGGCTTGGCTTCTTCGTAGGCCTGATCGCGCAAATAGTCTCCTTCTAGATAATCTGGCGTTTCGATGAGGGGAATAAACATCAGATTCAAGTTCTGAGAAACTTCTTCCCCTTTTTCAGAAAGGGTATAAAACCCCAAATTGAAACCAGGAAAGTTGCCTAATTCGCCAATCAGATCATATTGATTATCAGTTAAAACTTTTTGTTTCTGAACATTACTGAGGGTTGCAATGGTAAATTCTGTGCGCGATCGCTCTACTTCCTGATGGGTTAGATAGTGATAAGTCCGTTCTGTCTGCCAACTACCGATACAATAATCAAAAAAATCAAAAAAAGTGTTTTCCTGCATGACCCTGAATCTTAAAATCTCTTAGGCGAGATCATAGCGCGGTTTTCCCAGAATAGTTAGCTCAGGGAAGATGGGGGCGGTGACCAGGCATCAAATCAAACCGTCTTGCCCCCCTACCGCTAATCTAAATTGAATTGATTACCTCGTTTGTATTGTAGGTAAGCGGCCACAAATAATCCTGACAGGGTAATGGGAATTAAGCCAAGTACAATGCCCAGTAAAAGCGGTTCAATCACGTTATTTCTCCTTGGATTTTATTCAAGCTTCTACCATCCTAAAGCTCTCCATGCCCTTTGCTGGCCTCCCAGACCGAAAATTTTTAAGAATCTGTGGCCATTCTTATGAGCGATCGCCCCTTAGCCCCAAGCTGAATGCAGCCATCTGTATTGCTAAGTCCCCAGGTTGATTACCCCAATTGACCATGATGTTTTGCCGAGAGTTTGCTACAGTAAACATTGAGTCTATCTAAACCGATACAGAGAGTTAATCAGAACCTTATGCCAGGGGACTACTACGAAATCCTCGGAGTTGCGAGGGATGCCAACAAAGAAGATATTAAGCGTGCCTACCGTCGTTTAGCTCGGAAGTATCATCCTGACGTAAATAAAGAACCAGGGGCAGAAGAGCATTTTAAAGAAATTAATCGCGCCTACGAAGTTCTCTCAGAGCCGGAAATCCGCGAGCGATATGATCGTTTTGGAGAAGCAGGCGTTAGTGGCGGTGGAGCCAGTGGTTTTGAGTATGGAGATATGGGCGGCTTTGCCGATATCTTTGAAACCATTTTTGGTGGCTTTGGCGGTATGGGAGGTGCAGCCCAGCCTGGACGCAGAAGAGGTGGCCCCGCTAGGGGAGAAGATCTACGTCTGGATCTAAAATTGTCCTTCCGTGATGCTATTTTCGGCGGCGAAAAAGAAATCCGCATTCCCCATCTGGAAGTTTGTCAAGGCTGTCAGGGCTCAGGTGCTAAACCAGGCACTGGCTCCCGTAGTTGTAGTACCTGTAATGGGGCTGGACAAGTGAGAAGGGCCACTCGCACGCCGTTTGGCAGTTTTGCCCAGGTATCAGCCTGTCCGACTTGTAACGGAGCCGGAGAAGTCATTGAGGAAAAATGCGAAGTTTGTGGGGGAGCAGGTCGAAAACAGGAAACCAAGAAACTAAAGATTACCATTCCCCCTGGCGTAGATGATGGTACTCGTCTGCGGGTTTCTAGAGAAGGAGATGCTGGGGTGAAGGGTGGCCCGGCGGGTGATCTCTACGTTTATCTCGTAGTCGAGCCTGATAAAGAGTTTATCCGCGAAGGGATTAACATTCGTTCTGAACTGGGAATTAGCTATTTACAAGCGATTCTGGGCTGTCGTCTGATGGTGGAAACCGTTGATGGGCAAGATGAGTTAGTCATTCCGGCGGGTACTCAACCGAATACAGTGTTAACCATTGAGGATCGTGGTGTACCGAAGTTAGGCAATGCAACTCTACGCGGTGATCATTTGATCACCATTAAGATTCAGATTCCCACTCGTCTTAATTCTGAAGAACGGGAACTGCTGGAGCGGTTGGCCACGATTAAGGGAGATAGTCATGGTAAAGGGGGACTGGAAGGATTTTTAGGGGGACTATTCCATAAATGAGTCAGCCCGAACCCATTCTTCTTGATTTGCGCGGTACTCCTTGTCCCATCAATTTTGTGCGAACCAAGTTGAAATTATCCCAAATGTCCCAGGGGCAAATCCTTGAGGTTTGGTTAGATAGCGGTGAACCCATTGAACAAGTTCCTCATAGTTTGAAGGTTGCCGGTTACGACGATCAAACCCTCGAAGAGGTGGATAACTTTTTCAAGTTGTCTATTCGGCTAGGGCTGGAGCATTAACATGATCCCTCTCCAAGGACTGTGAGTTTGTGGTGTCGCTCATCCAGGGAACGGTGATTGCGGTCCAAGCCAATTATTATGTGGTGCGTTTGGATCAACCAATCCAGACTCCTTTACTCTGTACTCGACGATCGCGGTTAAAGAAAATTGGCCAGACGATTATGGTCGGTGATCGGGTGGGGGTTGAGGAGGTGGATTTAACAACTCTTCAGGGTGCGATCGCGGAAGTTCAACCCCGTAAAACTGAATTTTCCCGTCCCCCCGTGGCCAATGCCGAACAAATTCTTTTGGTTTTCTCGTTGGCAGAACCACCTCTAGAAGTTTGGCAATTAAGTCGTTTCTTGGTCAAGGCAGAATCCACGGAACTGTCCCTAAGATTATGTTTGAATAAACAGGATTTAGTAACCGAACAGGAACTTCAACAATGGCGATCGCGCCTAGAAGCTTGGGGATATGCTCCCATTTTTATTAGTGTTGCTCAGAATCAAGGATTAGACCAACTTCAGCAAACATTGGCGAACAAGATTACGCTCATGGCCGGGCCATCGGGAGTCGGCAAATCTAGTCTCATTAATCATTTAATTCCTGGAGAAAGTCAACGGGTCAAAACCGTCTCTGGCAAATTGCAAAAAGGTCGTCATACGACTCGCCATGTTCAACTGTTTGAATTACCCCAGGGAGGGTTATTGGCCGATACGCCCGGCTTTAATCAACCAGATTTACTGGTGACGGCTAGAGAGTTAATTCGCTATTTTCCAGAGGTTAAAACGGCGATCGCCGCGAATGCTTGCCAATTTCAAGACTGTTTACATCGAGAGGAACCAGGCTGTCAGGTACGGGGCCATTGGGAACGCTACGAACACTATTTAAAATTTTTAGAAGAGAGCCAACAACAGGAACTTCAGCTTCATCACAGACCCGATCAAGAAAGTAATCTGAAATTAAAAATGAATGCCTCTGGTCTGGAATCCTACGAACCGAAATTAGCGACCAAAAAATATCGTCGTCATTCCCGCCGTTTAAATAACCAAAATCTGCATGAATTTTACGAACAAAAGACTCTCAAAGAATTATCGGAATTATCGACAGAAGAAACAGACTTGTCCTAGCTTCTTGTCGCTCATATTTAAAGTGTATTTATACCGATTAAAAAAGCTAACTACCGCCATCTGTCCCAATATCAGTCCCAAAGCGAGCCTGCTTAATTAAATCCTCTGGACGTAAATTGGAGACAAAATCTCGAAAAGCTTGACGTTCTTCTTCATCCGCATCTCTATCTACCGGAATGGAGGCATCGGCCACCACTTCTTCCATCACCCAAATGGGGGTATTCATCCGCAACGCGATCGCGATCGCATCACTAGGACGACAATCAATTTCTTTTTTCACTTCACCTTGGTATAAACAAAGAACGGCATAGAACGTATTATCCTGAAGCGAATGGATAATAATACGGTCAAGGGAGACATCCCAGGTTTCCAAAAGGGTAACGATTAAATCATGGGTCAAAGGACGGGGAGGTCTCTGGTTTTCTAAGGCCCCAATAATTGCTCTAGCCTGGTCTTGGCCAATATAAATCGGCAAGGCACGACGATCAGAACCATCCTTTAATAGAACAATGGGACTACGAGTAACCGCATCAAGGGCAATTCCAGCCACTCTCATTTCAATCATTCGCCTGGTCCTCTGGATTTAAACGGAAGCGGTACAACGGTAGCTCTTTCTATTCTAGAAAATTAAGGGCATTTCGTTATCGCTCCAGACAACTAACATTATGATTATAGGCTAGAAGAACTCCCATAGATATTGAGGATTGGATTATTATGAGTTTACTGGGAAACATTATCTGGTTAGTGTTTGGCGGATTTTTGGCAGGCATTGGCTATATTCTGGGAGGCATTCTCGTTTGTATTACTATCATTGGGATTCCCTTTGGTCAACAAGCAATCAAATTAGGGGTCGCAACCATGACTCCCTTTGGGCGAGAAATTGTACCAACACCAGAAGCGGGCAGTTTGATCAACCTGATTTTAAATCTGATTTGGATTGTGGTAATTGGCTGGGGAATTGCTCTGACCCATTTAACATCGGGATTAATTCTGGCTGTCACCATTATTGGTATTCCTTTTGCTATCCAACACTTTAAGCTCATTCCCCTGGCCCTTTTTCCCTTTGGTCGAGAATTGCGCTAATGCTACGTCGCTTACTTGATAAGCATTTAGGTGATGTTCTGAATCTGTGATTAAGTAATTTCTTGATCACTGAACTGACTACAATTCGGAAAATTAATCCACCGGTTTGCCACATTACCCACAGTTCATTTAAATCCCTCCACTTTTTTAATGGTAAGGGCTTAAGAAATCAATACCTCTAAATTACTGCCACTGTTTATTTGGTATATATACGGATGGCTATTCTACTAGAACTATGGTATGATATCCCTCAGGCTTGGGAACGGTTGTTTATCTATCTATTTACTTATGCAGTTAGCCTATAGTACTCTCCTAACTTTGAGATTTATCAGGAGTTAGGTTGTTTTTCTAGAATGAAAGATCTATTCAGCTAATCCTTAAAACCTTAATTTTATTAGGATTGTCATGGGAAAACAAAATTCTCAATCACTTAATAATACATGTATCTATTGTTTCGTTGACTTTTTTTGGATGAGGAGTGCTTAATGCAATGTTAATTCATCACCACAGATTCGTTCTCCCTTTACTGACGTTTCTCTGCCTTGGTTCGTCGGTATCAGCCCAAACTGCTGGTCAGTTGACGGCGAGTCTTCTGGGAAATGATCCCATTATTCCGAATACGAGTCCCTTTACAGCCGAGAAACCACCTGTCAGCCAGACTATTCAATCTCACCTAGAAAGGATTGAAA
Organism: Snowella sp.; assembly: GCA_035285405.1. GTDB lineage: Bacteria > Cyanobacteriota > Cyanobacteriia > Cyanobacteriales > Microcystaceae > Woronichinia. Next base: position 30,289 of record JAYKJI010000046.1, read on the forward strand.
TTCAATCTAAAGGGATTGCCTATCTACCTATTTCCCTAGATATAAAAAAAACTGAGACGATCAGAGGAGGAGATGCCTTTATTGAGATGGCTAATGCCGCCATGCTTTCTCCTGAAGAACTTTTTTTAGCCAAGTTAGAAAAGCTCCAAGCGGAAGTAAAGAGTAGTCCCTTGGAGACAATTCAGCTCAAAAACGCATTAATTCACTCCGATGGCTTTGAAACTGCTGGTCAAAAGCAAGATTTTCAAATTGCAAAGACGATTAGTAAATTAGCACAGGCAAAAAATGCCACGGGGAATGATCCTGACTTATCATCATCGATCATCTTAAGTGAGTTAAGGGATGATATTCCTACCAGAGAAGAATCTGGGCTATCCAGTTTTTCGTCCCAAGACAATTTGACCGTAACAGGTGAAAACACAGCAACCCAATTACCCATCCTTGATGAAAAGCAGATTGCTGATTCTGATCAGGTATTGTCCCAAGCCATCTCTGAGCCTGTTACCAACGGTTCAGATACTTCAGCCCCTATGAATGGCCAAAGTGAAACAGAAGAGCCGAAGAGTCTGACAGAACTGAAGCAACAGTTAAAGGTTGAGCCAATGATTGTTGAGGCTGGTGGACAAAGAACCTATCCGCCGGCCTTAACCTTTGGTATTCCCAGTGCGTTTGGTCCCAACTGGGGCGATTTCTTTGTTGGGATTTCCGGTTCAACGGCGGGTAAAGCCAGGGACAGCGCGGATGGCAGTATTAGTACTGGCTTTGGTTTTGGGGATAGTGAAAAGCTGATTGGATTGAGCTTGACCTATAACATGGGCAGTATTAATAATTTTGGACAGACGGGGACTTTCGATTTGTCAGGCTCTCGTATCGTTTACAGAGGCGAAACTAGTCAGGTGGCGATCGCCGCTGGCTGGAGTGCCTTTGCTCAATACACTACAGGAAATAGCGGAGAAGAGATAATTCCTTCAAGTGTTTGGGGCACTGTTACTAGTTATTCCCTATTGCAACCGGATGATCCAGTCAATAAATTACCACTCTTACTTTCCCTGGGTGTAGGGGGAGGGTACTATCGCCAGGATCCAGCCAGTACTGGGGTCTTTGGCGGGATTGGCTTACAGGTCGCGCCCCAATTGGGTGTGGGCCTACAATGGAGTGGTGTGGGTTTAAACTTAGGTCTATCCTTTGTCCCCGTGCCAACCATTCCCCTTACGATTGTGGCCACCGGAGCCGATTTAACGGATAACAGTCCAGGCGGAACGGTATTTGTTTTGAGCGTCAATTACGGTTTCAATTTCCTACCGACAAGTTATTAGGGGGACAAAATTGATTCCTCGTTTAAAGTTAAGTTTTTTGGAGCGTATCATTCATGATAAAAGTTAAGCTTTTCGCTTGGGCAGTGAGTCCCTTGTTGCTCTTATCCCTGATTTCCCCCCCAGTCGCTTTAGCTCAAAATAATTCTCCTAGCAAAGGAACCTCCGGTACCCTGAGCGGGAGCAATCCAACAGCCGGGAGCCAAACAGCCATCTCTGTGCCTGTCACCGTTACGGCTCCTGGAGCAGGGGGATTCCAGCCCGTGACTGCTGTGATCACAATTGTGCCAGGCACCGGTGGTGCGCCGCCAACAGTTACCGTTCCGACCACAATTCAGACGGCAGTTAATACAGCAGGAACTAATGCGGTTGTCACCTTTAGTACTGGTAGTTTAACTCAAACGCAAGTTGCTACCTTGGTCAGTGCGACTCCTACCATTGTTGCTAGTCTTGGTGGTGATGTTCCGGGCACTATTACAGTAAGTACTACCCAAGGCAACAATACAACCAGTAGTGCGCAAGCCACTACCCTGGGAGATGCTGCCACACTGATGACTACGGCGGTGGCCAATGCTCCCTCAAATGGCATTGTTGTGCTGGAGGTCAATGATATTACTGTGCGTATTAGTCCCTCGAATAGAAGTAACCTAAATAGCCAATAAACAAACATAAAACATTTAAAGTGAATTCTGGAGTGTTGAGCAATGTGGAAATTTTCTAAGCTGGTGTGTTCGTTGGGGTTGATTACTGCGCTAATAACGGTATCGGGGCTTAAGGCTCAGGCTCAAAATGATTCGCAAGTAAGCAATACCCTGAGCTATGAAAAGAAAGGCCAAAAACCGACTCAACTTAGCGTAAGTGGTACAGTAGAGCGAGTTAATTCGGCCTCGGTGGTGGGTGCTATTTCCCTTGGCGGGGGAGTAGAACTGGATGCTGTTCAAACTGCCATTAATTTAACCCTGGCGGGGGCTAATCCGGATGCCGTTTCTAATTTGATGCTGGCGATGGGAGGGATGGTTTCCGGTGGGAATCAAGTTGATCCGACCCGTTTGGCCCTGGCCATCAATGCCTTTAACAGTATCATTGACAAGGCTGATGCCGATACCTTGAATGCGCTTCAGGAGTTGCCTGAGTTTACGGATATCCGTGCATTCCTTGTAGAACTCAGAAAGCCCATTAGCTAGGCTCTTTTTGACGCTGAAGCTGATATCGTGTAAAACAAATTCCCTTTACACAAGCCTGAAAGCCTTTCTGCATAAGGCCCACTTGCGTAAGTGGTTTTACCTAAGCACTGAGGTCATTCTTTGCCTGCTTTGGCGATAACAAGAGATGGTTTTGTTGCAATCCTCTCTAGCATTGATTCCGATAAACCTCAATATTCAACATAAATTAAAGGAGATCGTTACAGCCAATGGCAAGACGCTTGTTTTTAAAAGAGTTAGCTATTTTAGTTATCTCTTTTTTTTCTGTGGTAGCACGAGGCAAAAGTTCTCTGGCACGACAGGTATTGTCAGATGCTTCAGATCGTCAACCACCAGAGACTCTTCCGCAAGAGTTAATGCTTGCTCAAAAACCCAAGTTAACTTTTCCACCTGTTCCTGCTGATGATCCGGACAAGGGTTTCAATACTAATGCCCACCTTCCTGGTATACCTGAACCAATCGCATCAGAAAAGCAGGCTTTTATTAAAGAAATTACTCAATACGCGCTGCCTTTGGAGAAACAATATGGGGTTCCCGCCTGTGTTATAACAGCGATCGCGGCTTTCGAGACTAATTTTGGTCATACTCGTATTGCTTACTATGCGAATAATCTTTTTAAGTTAAAATATATTAATCGCAAAAAAGGCTGTCATGACGGTTCCTGTGAAAATATTAAAACCTATCAATTAGTTGGTCAACCGAATGAGATAGCCAATACTGCCATTATCATTTCCGAGAGTTATGGGGACAATCGTTTTGTCTTTGATGAAAGCCGTCGTTTTGGTAATCGTTACCGGGTTTTTGACTCCTATCAAGATAGTGTGAATTTTTTAGTCACAGAGGTTTGGCTCAAAAAAGAGGATTACAAAGCAGCTTTAGAAAAATATCAAGCCAATCTTAAAACTCTCGGTGCGAGCAAGGCGGCCAGTCAATTTTTGCTCGATCTAGCCACCGAGGGCTTTACTATCACGACCCCTCAAACTTACCAAAATAACGTTACAAAGATCATGGATGAGTGGAAACTTTGTCCATCCTAATACCAATTTAAAAATGAAAAAGAGGGTCTGGTATTTCGCTAATTCCGATTAGTTTTTTCCTGAAAATCATCTATGCCACTGAATACTGGCGGAGAAACGAGTACCTGGTTCAGCAATTAACTCTCCTAAATCAAATTGGCTAGTGGAATTGGTGCCGAGCAGATCAATCGCAATGTTTTCGATGGGAAAAATCCGGAATCCTGCGGCCCAGACAGTCCGCTCCCCTGTGATAATCGGAGTTACTTCCCCAATCATTTGAAGCTCAGGTATAATTTGATAATTAACCCCAAAACCCAAACCTACCGGCGTATTGCCGCCATTAATTGCCGCCTTCGGGGAAAATAGGGCTGCCCATTGCTCATTAAATTCATACATCATGGGATATTCTACCATCATGTAGCCCTGTTTGTTACCAAAATCCCGACCAAAGGTTAAGCGTCCACTAATAGAAAAAGGAGCCCCATCTAGCTGATTCAAGATCACCAGTTTGCCACCGGCCCGCCATTGGGTATTGGTTCCCTGGGCTTGGTCAAGAACAGACTGGGTATCAAAGCCACCGATGGAAGAAACGATCGCTTCTACTTGAAAGTCCTGAAGAAAACTGTAAAAAATACCACCACCAATGCTACCGCCCGAATCTCCCGCTAGGCGTAAGCCATAATCATCCGTCGGTAAAATATAGGGTGTGGTTAGGGTAAACCAATCAAAGGACAACTTTTGGTTGCGATCGCTGAGAACAATGTCAGTGCGTTTTTCCTTAGCCGAGGGAACCATGATAAAACTGCCTCCTAACAATACTTCGTTACTGGCAGTCGGTAAAGTCAGAATACCGGTGGTCGGAGTTCCTCCAAAGGAGTTAGTTAAATGCAACTCAATGGCGATCGCCTTATTGTAGGCAAGGGTTCCGCCCACTGACCAGAGCACTTTTCGGAACAATTGGCGGGATGTATTTAAAGCATTATTGCCCGAACCCAACGGCACTGTTGTATTGGCAAAAACCGAAAAATTATCAAAAACCTGCCAACTAGCCCCGGCACCCACATTAAAAATCGTGCCAAAGAAAGGAACTCCATTGAGGTTATTAGAAAAAATATTAACGCCAGGAGTCAGAGTAACTTGGAATTGTTTACTAAGATCATAACTAATCGGAACTTGAATGGTTCCAGCCAGGGTATTACTCACCGTCGGAGATTCCTGATTGTTATATAAACCTGGCCCACTATAAATCTGGAACTGTTCTAACGCGCCTAAAATTCCCAAAGACCAATTGTCGTCCTGGTAAAAACGATATTTAATATTGGGTCCCATTGACTGGTACTGCTGACGAATATGAACCCCATTAATCGGCAAATAGGTGGGGTCATCGTTGAGCATATAGGCCCAACCGACCTGTAAATCATCTGTCAGCCCCCAATCACTGTAAGTAAAATAGGTTTGGTTCCCCGTTCCAGAGCCTCCTTGGATCGTTTGCGTTTCGCCATAGCTAGCCATAGACTCCCCCGCTTTAAGCTGGTTAGCTGTATTGAGATGAAGTAAACGAATGGGTTGACGAGCAAGAGGCGTTTCAATGGCAGGAGCGATCGCTTCAGGAACTGGTTCAACGGGGACACTATCTTCAGCGTTTTTTTCCGGCGTTACTGAACTATCCAACGAGCTTTCTGGAGGGGCTAAGGGAACTGCTTCATTGACAATAGGAGAGGTCGGCACAACGGTAGGTTCAGGGGGGACTGACTGTTCGATTGGCTTTTCAACGGAATTGTCTGGACTAGGTAAGGGAATCGATTCTGAAACCGTTTGGGTAATTTCCGCTGGAGTCGGATTGACTGGCATAGCAGCCATAGGACTTTCCCCCCCTACCACTTCAGGCTGGGAAGGTAACCTGGCTTCATTAACGACGGGAGAAGACTGGGGCAAGGCCTGCTCAATGGTAGAAGCTGGAGTCAAGGCCTGCATCTCGGCAGCAGGGGGAGCTTGTATCGCGGACAGAATCAAACCGCTTTGACGGGGAATGGCCTGCCAATTTTTGTGATCCGTCTTAATAATAATTTCTACACTTGCTGTCGTTGTATCTGACGAGATAGTTGGTTGACGATCAATCTGATTAACTTGAACCGATTCCACGAATGATTCAGCCTGCTTAGTGTTTTGAGGCAATTTAAAATATGGGTCAAGTCGGGTTGCCTGGAGACTGAGGTGGATAGTGCCTGGCTCTTTTTGAGAATCCATAACCACAGCTGGATTGTCCCCTGTCAGATAGATAAATATTCCTTCTGGTTTGACATATAAGGATTGGATCACGGTTGGTTTGGGCTGGGGAGATTGAACCTGACTCTGATTTTGGCTAAGAACTTCCTGAACTAGTTGGGATTTATCCAGATCGGTTGGGCTTGATGAGGAATTGAAGTTTTCTCGCGGTTCAGCGACGGTAGGTGGAGGAGTGACCTTAAATTCTTTTTTGAGGCGATTGAGTTGCTCCATGGTTATGGATAAAGAACTTCTAAAACCAGGATTATCGGAACGGCCAATACTTGCCCAACACAACAGTAGCAATAGTCCTAACCCCACACCTTTTAAACGCATAACCTATACACTCCTTTTATCCAAATTTGATCCAAAATTAGGCAGTCACTAATAGGTTAACTGACCTTGACCCTGAGATTCACTATTTTCGAGTTAGTCTCGCTTGAATTTCCTGATCAGAGACGGTCTCCAACTCTGCTAATAAATCATCCAGATCTTCATTTTCAAAATTTATCGGAGCAGAGGAGTTAGGGACAATGATCGTTTGAACACTTGTTACGGTAGCAGTTATGCCCAGCAATTCTTGAGCTAAATAATCCGCTAAGGTTTCAACGGTTGGATAATTAAAAATGACGGATTGGTTGAGGGTACAACCTAAATGAATCTCAAAACGATTATTGAGTTCGATCGCCATTAGAGAATCCAGGCCCAGGTCAAAGAGGCGAGCATCTGGGTTGATATTATCAGATGAATTTAATCCCAATACCTTAGCCAGTTGTTGACGAATAAAGTCAATTAATAAATCTCGTTGATCATTACTAGGAGCCGCTTTTAGGGTAACTAAGAACTCAGATTGTACGTTTTGTGGACTGGCATCAGAGGACGATTCCCGAAGGTTTTCCAAAAAGGGAACTTCAAAGCCAGGGGGAAACTGAGTAAAAAGGGTTTCCCAGTCCATCTTCATGACTCCTATTTGAGGAGAAGCAACATTGAGGAGATGTTCAAAAATTTTCAGACCTTCCTGGGGGGGGATCATGCCTAAACCCATTTGTAAAAGTCGCTGTTTACTGACTTCGTTTAGGGTTGTGGCCATTCCACCGCTTTCCCAGGTGCCCCAGTTAATACTTAAGGCCGGTAAACCCTGAGCCTGGCGGTAATGGGCGATCGCATCCATAAAACCATTAGCGGCTGCATAATTGCCTTGACCAGAAGCTCCCAAGAGGGCCGCCGCCGAAGAAAAACAGATAAAGAAATCCAATTCCAGATCAGTACTACATTGATGTAAATTCCAGGTACCTGTGACCTTAGGAGCCATCACGGTTTCAAAACGCTCCCAGGTCAAACTCGACAAGGTGCCATCATCTAAAATACCGGCTGCATGAATAACGCCTTTCAGAGGAGGTAATTGCTGCTGAATTTGTTGAAAGAGTTTGATAACCTCTGTTTCGTTCGTTAGATCACAGCTAGTGACTAAAATATCCACCCCGTCTTGCTGGAGTTCTTTAATCAAATTTTGAGTGGTGTTATTGGGTTTACTTCGTCCCGTTAAAACGAGGTTTTTCGCTCCTTGTTGTGCCAGCCATTGTGCCACCTGTAAACCCAAGGCTCCCAATCCTCCTGTAATCAGATAACTAGCATCAGGGCGAATCTTTGTTAAGGCTGCAATGTTTTCTGTGGTAATAAATTCAGGTAGAGTAATCACCACTTTCCCCAAATGTTTGGCTTGAGCCATATAACGAAAAGCAACGACACTTTGCTCAATCTTGAATTCCGTTAAAGGTAAGGGTTTCAAGGAGCCCTGTTCAAAATCTCGCATTAAGTCTTGGAACATTCCATAAATTAGATCGGGGTTGGCCAAGGCCACTTCGATTAAATCAAACAAGAAATAAGCAGCATCAGGGCGTTGACTGTGAGCTTTTTCTTCACTCCAAATTTCCAGTTTGCCAATTTCTAGAAAGCGGCCACCTGACTTGAGTACGGCAAAACTTTGATCGACAAAATCTCCCTTGAGACTATTAAGGACAATATCCACTCCCTCTCCTTGGGTTAGTTCTCGAACTTCCGCCGCAAAATCCAGAGAACGAGAATTGACGGTTGCGGTTACTCCCATTTCCTTGAGAAAATTCCACTTAGGTGGACTCGCTGAACCAATAATTTCTGCCCCTGCCCGTTGCGCCAATTGCACTGCTGCTTGTCCTACTCCACCAGCGGCTGCATGAATTAAAACGCGATCGCCAGCTTTAATCCGAGCGCAATGATGTAAACCATAGTAAGCCGTCAGAAAAGCCGTGCTGATGGTAGCTGCTTCACTAAAACTGAGATTATGGGGTTTGGCAACCACTAAACCCGCCTTAGCACGAACATGACTGGCCAAACTACCGATCGCCAGGGCCGCCACCACTTCGTCACCCACTTTAATCTGGGAAACACCGGCTCCAACGGCCACCACAATGCCGCTACATTCACCTCCAAAGGGAATTTCTTGAGCATTACCAATGCCCAATTCTTCACTCAAACGCTGGAGTAAACCTAAGGCATTCAGGACATCACGGAAATTTAAACCCACTGCTTTGACGGCAATTTCTACCTCATCAGGGCCGGGAAGGGTGCGTTCAGAGGCAACCAGCTTTAAATTCTCTAGCATCCCGTATTCACTGATTTTTAATTGAAAAGGAACGCCTACAGGAGTAACCAGTTGATGTTCCGTTGGTTTAGCATCAGGTTGAGAGCGTTGTAAACGAGCGACATAGCGTTGTCCTTGACGGTAGGCAATTTGATTTTCTCCATCTGTACTTGCCAACGTCTCCACCAAAGAGGCCACCGGATTGGAGACAGGATTCGGATCTAGATCTAGCAACACTCCACGAAATTGGGGATATTCTAAATTGCTCGTTTTACCTAATCCCCATAATGTTGCTTGTTCGGGGTGTAAATTTAACTTGGCATCGCCAATCATCTGAGTTCCCTGGGTGACAAACCAAATCCGGGGCGGTGTTTTGAGATGACTTTGAGCAAGCGTTTGTAACAGAGATAGTGCGCTACCACAGCCTTTAATCTGTTCCGTCAACTGAATATCTTGAATCTCTAAACTCCAAAGATGAACAATGCCATTAATCTCGATTTCCCCCGCTCTGGTGATACTTTGCCAAAGTTTACTAAAATCATCGGGTTGAGTGGGGTTGAGCCGATAGTCTTCGGCATTTTCCTGGCTAAATTCGTTACCAATCTCTACTATTAGACAACGCTCGCCTTTAGCCCGAAGAGCCTTTGCCAGATTCAGACCAATACCCTGACTATCAGCAAAAATCAACCAGTTTTGAGGCGACCAAGCTGGGGCAGTCTGGGCGGATTTGACCTGCCAATCAACTTGATAAAGCCAGTTTTCAGACGAGTCATTTTGATTTAACAGCGATCGCAAAATACCGATATTCAGCCAACGCAAGATTAGATTTTCAATTTGTCCGATTAACTGACCGGCTTGATTAAAAAGATTGACTTGAACTCGCAAAAGTTGGGAATTTTTTTCTTGAATCTCAACTTGAGACCAGAGGGCATTTCCTAGAGGCTGTCTTAATTGAAAAGATTCAAAACCAACTGGTAGATAAAACCCATTTTGAGCTTTTCTGTCGTCTTCCTGTTCCACCGCTAAGAGAGCAGCAATAATACTTTGAAAACAGGAATCCAGAAGAGCAGGATGGGCTTGATAATCTGCTGTTTCTACTTGCTGGGGTAAATGGATTTCCGCGATCGCTTGATTTTGCTTCCACCATACTTTTTGTATGCCTCGAAAAGTAGGGCCATAATTCAGCCCATAACTTTGCAAAAAGTCGTAATCTGGAACTAAACTTTGATAATCAGCCAGTTCTTCCTGCTTTAGGGTTGTTAGGGGGAGAGATTGACGAAGAGGCGACAGATGGCCAACTGCGTGCTTAATCCAAACGGCTTGATCTAAGTCTTTTGCATTGGGATCGGCCGATAAGCTAAAAACTTCTCCAGAATAACGGGAGTTTTCATCTTGCCTCAATGCAACTTGCAACGTCACAAACCCCTGATCGGGGAGGCTTAAAGGTTGCTCAATATTAAAATTTTCTAAATTGAGACCTACGGTTTTTAGGCTTCTCCTCCCAGCCTCTAGGAGCATTTCAATATAAACCGTTGCCGGGACAACAACTTTTTCGTAAAGCTGATGATCCTTCAGATAGGCGGGACTCGTTTGACTTAGCTGACTCTCAAAATAAATCTCTTTTGAACCAGCCAGAGCAATCTGTTTTCCTAACACACCTAATTGAGTAGAAGAATCCCTTTTTGTTGAAGTAAGTTCAAACAGACTGTTAAGATCGCTATCATCAAACCAATAGCGTTGGCGTTGAAAGGGATAAAAGGGCAGAGAAACCGCCTTGAATTGGGGATAGTCCTGATAGAATCTTGACCAATCGATCGCAAAACCATCAAGATAAAGAGTCGCTAAACTTTGTAATAACTGTTGCCAATCAGACTGTTGAGGCCGAAGGCTGGGAATCCAACGTAGATTCTGATCACTCAAACAATAGCGTCCCATTCCTAAAAGAGTTGGTTGAGTCCCAATTTCCAGAAAGGCCCGATAGCCTTGCTGATAAAGGGTTTGCATACTGCGATGAAAGTTAACCGGCTGGCAAATATGATCACACCAATAATCAGGATGGGTTAATTCCGTGCTAATGAATTGACCTGTTAAATTAGAAATAATCTGAATTTGGGGCTGGGAATAGGTGATAGTTGCAGCTAATGCTTTAAATTCAGCCAGGATTGGTTGCATTAAGAGGGAGTGGAAAGCATGGGAAACCGCCAGCATACGATAGGGGATTTCCTGTTTTAAGAGTTTGTGGATAATTTGTTCTAAAGCAGTTAAAGTTCCTGATACTACGACATTTTCCGGGCCATTAAAGGCAGCAATATAAACCTCCTCTTCATATTCAGCGATCGCCTCTCCCACAACCGACTCATTCGCCAAAATCGCTAACATTCCCCCACCAGCCGGTAAAGACTGCATCAAACGTGCCCTAGTAACAATTAGCTTTAATCCCTCTTCTAAACTAAAAACTCCCGCAATACAAGCTGCCACATACTCTCCAACACTGTGGCCCATCACCGCAGTGGGTTGAATGCCCCAGGATAGCCACAACTGAGCCAAAGCGTATTCCACCGCAAAGATCGCCGGTTGGGTATAGAGAGTTTGATCAAGCAGAATGGTTTCTTCGGTCAGATTGGCACCAGAAGGATATAAAACTTCCAGTAAAGATCTTTTTAACAAAGGGCGCAAAATTTGATCACAGGTATCTAAAGCCTTACGGAAAGTTGGTTGAGACTCATACAATTCCTTGCCCATACCGACATACTGAGAACCCTGGCCTGTAAATAAAAAAGCAATCTGCTTCGAGGATTGTAATTTGCCCAAATTATTTTGTATGCTAACCTCTTCTTTTCCTCCTTGTACTGATTGTAGTTGCTTTAAACATTGCTCACGAGAATGAGCGATCAGGGTGAGACGATGACTAAAGTGGGAACGACGACAACTCGCACTAAAACAAAGATCCTCAAGGGAAAGAGTCGGATGGTTTTGTAGGTGCTCGACATAACGACCTGCTAAGACTTGTAAGGTTTTGCCGTCTTTAGCAGAGAGGGGCAACAGGAAAAAAGTCGGTTTAAAGGCAACGGGTTGTTCAACGAGATTATCATGGGGCAGTTCACTTAACACCAGATGGGCATTGGTTCCGCCAAAACCGAAGGAACTGACCCCCATAATTACGGGTTCAGGACTAACGGGTAAAACTGTCAAGTCAGTTTGTACTCGCAGTTTTAATTTCTCAAAATCAATGTAGGGATTAGGCTGATGAAAATGTAAGCTAGGCGGAATTTGTCGATGCTTAAGAGCCAGAGCGACTTTAATAACACCTGTAATTCCGGCGGCAGTTTCGGAATGTCCAACATTGGTTTTCGCCGATCCGATCGCACAATAATTACCAAACGTTCTATTTTCACCGACAACCTTACCCAGAGCATTTAATTCAATCGGATCACCAATTTTCGTGCCCGTACCATGGGCTTCTACATAATAAACCTGACAAGGGGAAATGCCCGCGCTTTGATAGGCTAACCGCAAAACCGCTTCTTGAGCCTCAGGATTCGGAGCCGCCATGCCATTACTACGTCCATCTTGGTTGATGGCTCCACCCCGAATCACCGCATAGATAGAATCTCCATCCTTTTGAGCCTGGAACAAGGGCTTTAAAAGTACCATCCCAGCCCCTTCACCGCGAACGTAACCGTTAGCCGCCGCATCAAAGGATTTACAACGACCGTCAGGGGATAGTAAACCTGCCTTGCAAAAACTAATCATCAGTCCAGGGGAAAGAATAGCTTGCACTCCCCCTGCTAAAGCTAAACTGCTTTCACCCTTCCAGAGCGATTCACAAGCAAGATAGGTGGCAACCAGAGAAGAAGAACAAGCCGTATCGATTGCCAAACTCGGCCCCTTAAAATCAAACACGTAGGAAACTCGGTTGGCAGCAACACAGCCGGTATTTCCAGACAAACAATAGGGATCATCTGAACCTAAAATATTGTGGGAATATTCCTGGGATGAAATACCGACAAAGACACCCACCGGTTGGCCAGCGAGATTTTCGACCTGTTGTCCACTATCTTCAATCGCCTCCCAAGCCACCTCTAACATCAGACGCTGCTGGGGATCCATACTAGAGATTTCCCTCGGCGCGATTCCGAAAAATTGCGGATCAAATTCTTCAATCTTGTCAATGAAGCCCCCCCAACGAGTGCTCATCTTATGCGGTTTGGTCGGATCGGGGTCGTAGTAAGCGTCAACATCCCAGCGAGAGGCAGGAATTTCTCTCACAGCATCCACTCCATTTGCCAACAACTGCCAAAAGTCTTCTGGGGTTTGGGACTGAGGTAAACGACACCCAATACCAATAATGGCAATTGGTTCTCTAGCAGTTGGTGGTAATTTCATGGGTAGTCTTTAGCTTACAAGGGAGTATAAGAATTATAGAGAGGTTTTTCCAAAAAGATCCTAGGGGCGAGTTTGCCATGAGATCTTTTGACTGGCTAAATATTCCGATAAAGCTGCAATACTAGGATATTGCCAAAACAAAGTCGCGTCAAAATTTTCTCCGAGCCAAGCACTTAGATCCTCCATCGCGGCAACAACTTGAACAGAATCCAGACCATAATAATCGAAGGATTGCTCAATGTCGATTTTGTCTGGGGATAGGCGCAAATAAACCGCCAATCGAATTTGTAACCAACCAGCAATATCTGCTTGGCTGAAATGACTTTGATGGCAAATATCTGTTGCTAAAAATGCTTTCTCCAGTTCTCCTTGACTTGATTCCCATTTGGCCAGGATTGGTAAGCGTTGCTGCAAAAAATCAGCACGACAGGCAACTCGTTTAATTTTTCCACTAGAGGTTTTGGGTAAACTAGCCGGTTTAATCAGCACAAGGGTTTGGAGATGAAGATCATATTCAGAGGCGATCGCTTGACGAACCACCGTCGCAATTTCCTCTATGGGCGGATTGTTCAGATAGGAACGCTCAATTTCCTGCACTAATACCAACTGCTCAATACCATTTTTTTCCACAGCAAAAGCGGCTCCCCCATTCAAGCGGAGAGCAGGATGATTTTGTTGAGCCAAAATCTCCAAGTCTTGGGGATAATAATTGGCACCTCGAATAATAATTATCTCTTTCAATCTTCCCGTAATCCACAATTCTCCTTTGTACAAAAATCCGAGGTCTCCCGTACGGAGAAAAGGCCCTTGACCCGTATCTTTTAAATAAGCTTGAAAACTTTCCCGACTGGCACGGGTATTGCGCCAATAGCCTTGAGCCACCGATTTACCAGTGATCCAGATTTCTCCCACCTGATCAGAGTCACAAGTGCAATAGGTTTCCGGATTAACAATGACGATCTGGCAATGATTCTGACTTTGTCCGACTCCCACCAAATGATAACGGGTAGTCGCTTGATTGAGTTTTATCTGATTCTGTTGCAAGGGTTGGGAATCAAGGGACAGAAACAGGGGGTCCGTGCCCTGGGGTTTGGCGGCAATCATGAGTGTCGCTTCTGCCATCCCATAACAAGGGGTTAAGGCCTCTTGATGAAAACCACAGGGGAGAAAATAATCCCTAAATTTTTGTAGTGTCTCTGCTCGGATAGGTTCCGCACCGTTAAAGGCCACTCGCCAACTTCGTAAATCCAATTGCTCTCTTTGTTCTAGGGATATTTTACTCAGACAAAGATCGTAGGCAAAATTTGGGCCACCGCTAGTATGGGCTTGATAATGAGAAATGGCTTTAAGCCAACGTAGGGGTTTTTGTAAAAAATCGATAGGCGACATCAAAATTGCCTGGGAGCCTAAATACAAAGGTTGGAGCACATTACCAATTAAGCCCATGTCGTGAAAGAGTGGTAACCAACCCACAACGATACTTTGGTGATCATGGCCAAAAATTTGTTGGATCTGCCGTTGATTATGAATTAGATTGCCATGACTGACCATGATGCCCTTCGGCGTATGGGTAGAACCAGAGGTATATTGTAACAAGGCAATTGTTTCTGGCTGAATTGAGACTTTCTGCCATTGGGAAGCTAGGTCAAAAGTGAGGGTATCTGTCGCAATCCAGTGCTGGAATTGGGGTGGCAGTAGGGGGGCAAGTTTCGAGGCTAGGCTAGGGTAAAGGTTACTCGTTGTGAGAATAGCGATCGCCTGAGCATCCTGAACAATGGACTGAATGCGTTGAAAAGAACGGTTGGGACGAGGCGGGTAGGCGGGAACGGCAATAACCCCCGCATATAAACAACCCAAAAAGGCACTAATAAACTCTAAACCCGATGGGTACAACAGTAAGGCTCTTTCCCCTGCCAGATTTAAAGATTGTAGATGGGCAGCAATGACCCTAGCTTGTCGATCCAATTGAAAATAGGTCAATCCTGCCGACTCGGTTTCACCATCCTTAAGAAAAATAAAAATACGATCATTGGGCTGTTGTCTTGCCCTAGCTTGCAGAATCTCAATAAAGTTTTGATAGCCCATACCGATAATTGTCATATTTATTAAGAAAACTCATTTTAGAAATATCTCATTAGCAATATCTAACAATTTAAACATCCGATCAAGATTGTTGAGAGAGGCGGCGAACGATCGGTAAATCACTGATCAATAGACCACTGCGAATAAAATAAGCTAAATAGCTCTTAAATAAATCTTCAAAAGCCGGACAAACAATACCACTATGGGCAAGAGCCTGCACTGTGGCCTGGCAATCAATCTGGGGAGCCTGGACAGAAGCCGCTTTTT
The DNA here is from genome assembly GCA_035285405.1 of Snowella sp. GTDB lineage: Bacteria > Cyanobacteriota > Cyanobacteriia > Cyanobacteriales > Microcystaceae > Woronichinia. Next base: position 45,440 of record JAYKJI010000046.1, read on the forward strand.
CCAAGTAGGTTAAGCCGTCGGAGTTAGTCTGCATTAAAAAAGGTAAGAGAGGATAGAGAGGGTTTTGCTTCTGTTGAGGAGCTTTGAGTTTTTCGACCCAAGCTGGATAGCTGACGGTCTCTAGGGGAATGCCTTGAGTACGGGTGAAGTTTTGATATTCTGACCAGGCTATCGGAGCCGGATTTTGGAGGTGAAAAACCTTACCTTCAGAGATATTTTGACGCGATAAATAGGCGATCGCCTTAGCCACATAATCGACGGGCGAAAAATTTAAGGGTAGCGGCAAATCGGGAACAAATCCCAATTGTAAGCAGCCCTGAATCATTCTGATAAAAAAGTCATCGGTGTTGGAAATCCCTGTCTGACTATCTCCACTGATCAGACCAGGACGATAAATGGTAATCGGTAAGCCCCGTTGTCCGGCCAACCAAACTAGACGTTCTGAAACCCATTTCGATTGGGAATAACCGAGGTAAATACCCTCTGATTCTAAAATCGGATCCCCTTCGGTTAATACTTTGCCTGCGTAAGCAGAGGCTTCAAAAACAGCGACACTGGAAACAAAATGCACCGGTTTAATTTTTTGCAAGACCGCAAAACCCAGAACCGTTTTTGTGCCGATTACATTAGTGGCTTTTAGTTGAGCATAGGAATGAACATAGCTTAATTGGGCCCCATTATGGTAAATCACATCTACTGCTGATGCTAATTGGTTAAATTTTTCAGAAGATAATCCCATCAATGGTTCCGCTAGATTGCCCAAAATTGGGATAATTTGTGAATCATAGGGATTGCGCCATAATTTGTAGGTCTTTAAATTATTTTGCAGTCTAAGCTTGGCGGTTTCTTCATCCTTGCCCCTAACCAAACAGTAAATTTTAGCTGAAGTTTGTTGTAGGAGTTCTGAAAGCAAAAAAGCACCTAAAAATCCTGTGGCTCCGGTTAAAAGAATCGTTCTCGGCTCTTGAGATAGGGGAAAGATCATCTTTCGATCTAAAAATTCCGGCACGATTGTTGTTTCTAGCACAACTTCGGCTTGCAGATTAATTTTTTCTACTAGAGGCGGAATCTTAGTATTTAAGTGGGTCAGAATTAGAGTGGCTAAACCGGCGATCGTCGGTTGATCTAATAGAGATTCGATAGATAAACTTAATTGTAAATCCTCATAAATTGCCAGCATGATTTCCGTCGCTTTCATCGAATTTAGACCCAAATCGAGGAGGGATTGCTGAGGATCTAAGGCCGGAAGAGACGGATCTACTATTGGTTGAATCTGTGTTTGTAAATAGGTGATCAAAAAGGTGAGGCGATCGCTGTCAGGGATTTGCTCAAAGGCGTTGAGAAGCTCAGAGGGTAATGTGCGGTATACCTGGGATTGATGAAGATCAATTAACGTCTCCAGTAGTTGTGGTAAGAGGGCTATTTGCTCTGCTGAAAAAGTACCCGTCGTAGCCAGAACTTGTTGTAGTTGTTGACTATCTGCCCGTTCAATTAAATCTAAAATGGGGCTACTGCTTGCCAAAGGAGTTGAGGCTTGAGGAGGTTTTCCTTGCCGCCAATACCGTTGTCGTTGAAAAGGATAGGTTGGTAATACTAATTTTTGATAGGTATAATCCTGATCGTAGCTAACCCAGTCAATTTTTATACCCTTAGCGTATAACTGGGCAAGATTACTCAGCATCACTAGCCAAACTGGGCCAGGATTATTGTCTGAATTACCTAAGGTAAAACTCGTCAAATTAGCTAGGTTTTTGACCTCAAATTGAGGACTAATTTGGATGAGATAATCATACTTTTCTAGGTTTAGAGAATGATAAGTTTTTGATAGTAATGTTGACGAAGAAACAGACCAATATTCGCCAGTGGTCGCGGATAATCCTCGGTTAACACGAGTGGAAATAAATTGAATGGTAGGATTAGAAAATTTAATGCGTTTGAGGATCTCGACCCGTTGATCATCATCTTGAGCTAATAACAACTGTCCACTATCTTCTAGGCTCATCAACCCCGACAAACAAGCTGCAACATATTCTCCGACTCCGTCTCCTAGCATGGCACTGGGCATAATTCCCCAACCTAGCCATAGTTTGGCCAATCCGTACAGAAGACTAAAAATGAGGGGTTTAGCGATCGCTGAAGTCAGTAGTTGGGGGGAGATTTTTGTTGCTAAAAAGGGAGCTAGAATTGACTGGCCCAGGAGAGAGATAAACAGCAGATCGCATTCCTGTAAATATTCTTGAAAACTGGGACTTGTCTCATAGAGTTGTTGAGCTAAAATCAAACATTCTTTGTCCAATTCCTGGAAACAAAAAACCAGTTTAGGGGGACGAATATTCAGACTATCTTGATTCAGATTAATATTATGCTGCTCAACCAAGAATTTATCCAACTGTCCCTGAATATTACTGATCGAGTTACCGACAACGGCCAATCGATAGGCAAAATGATTTCTCCCTATATTAGTACTGTAGCAAATATCGCCCAAATTGCTTGAACTTTCTGCCTGGGCAAAGTACGATTGATATTTTTTCACTAATTCCTTTAGGGCAGGCTGGGTTTTGGCCGATAGGGCGAGTAAATGATAGGGACGAGTAATCGATTGAAATGGCTTTTCTTGATGGGGTGCTTCCTCCAAAATCAGATGGACATTAGTGCCACTTAGTCCAAAAGAACTGATACCCGCAATTCTTTCTGGTTTGACCTGCCAATCAACGGTTTGGGTCGGAATTTTAACGAAGGGGACTTTACTCCATTCAATTAAGGAACTAGGGGTTTCAAAATTAAGATGGGAAGGAATTTTTCGATGTTGTAAGGCCAAAATAACTTTGATTAGAGCCGCGATGCCACCCGCTGCTTCCAGATTACCAATATTCGTTTTGATCGAACTGACAAAAAGTGGATTTTGACTCGCTTTTTTCTCTGCAAATACTTCGGCGATCGCAGCCATTTCAATCGGATCACTGAGCGGTAAACCGAGAGCATTGGCTTCTAGATAACTGACTTGATCCGGTGTAATTCCGGCATTTTGTAGTGCCTCACGAATAACCGACTGTTGGGCAAATTGATTAGGAATAAAAACTGCTCCTCTTTGCCCATTTTGATTGACCGCAGAACCCCGAATCACCCCTAAAATATTGTCTCTATCTCTAAGAGCCTCTCCTAACCGTTTGAGAACGACAATACCGCAACCTTCACCTCGAACATAACCATTAGCCCGCGCATCAAAACTATAACAGCGACTATCTTGAGACATCATCCCAGACTGAGAAAAACAAACGCTATTAATCGGCGATAATAGGATGTTAACCCCCCCCGCCAAGGCTAAATGACATTCCCGATAGCGTAAACTCTGACAAGCGAGATGAACACTTAACAGAGAAGAAGAGCAAGCCGTATCTACAGCAAAAGCAGGCCCTGTTAATCCTAAGAGGAAAGAGAGACGACCAGCAGCCATACTTAAGGCATTGCCAGAGACTAAATAGGCATCATAATATTTAGGATCAATCGGCTCATCCACAATCTTCATCGAATAGTCAAAGGAAGAGATACCAATAAACACCCCCGTAGCCGTATTGGTCAGTTTTTCTGGAGCTTGATTGCCTCTTTCTAAGGCTTCCCAAGCAACTTCTAAAAGAAGTCTTTGCTGAGGATCTAGGTTTAAAACTTCCCTGGGTGTGATACCAAAAAATTGAGGATCAAATTGATCAACACTATCTAAAAAGGCGGCTTCCCTGCCCTGCATTTTTCCCGATTTGAGCGGTTCAGGATCATAATATTTATCAATGTCCCAACGCTCTTGGGGAACTTCTTTAATACCCTCTCTACCTTGCTCTAACATCTGCCAATAGCCTTCTGGGCTATTACTTCCTCCGGGAAAACGACAAGCAACACTGATAATAGCGATCGGTTCAGCCTTCAGTAAATTAATTTGCCCTTCAATTTTTTGAGAGAGAAAAGCTAATTTGGTTGCAGAGAGGTTTGCCAATCTTTGTTGTAAATCACTCATATAAAATTATAATAGGAAGAAAAAGATAAGCAGAATAGAAGTCGTGATCATTGTATCATCTATTTCATCTGAGAGCAAAGGTTAAGGAGAACTCCGTCAGATGAATGCTGCTATATCCCAAAAGAAGGATCAGTCCTTAGATGTTTCTTGAATGTTCGTTATGATGGATTTCATAATAGTTTCAGGATGATGATTGAGTTTAGAGGCGGTAACTCTCGTTTTAAGCTGACGATAGTTTTCGGGGGTATCTAGCCAAAACTCAAGGATAATTCTTAACTCTTTTGCCCAACGAACCGAATGAGCAATATCTCGATCCTTAAAATAACGCATTGCTAATAATTCCTGGGGCATTACTCCTCCCATTAAATTAAAAATCATTGGACAACCACAATGAATCGATTCGATCGCCGTTCTCGCGCCTGGACGAGCCACAACCACAGAACTGATCTGGAGCAATTTAGCCATTTGATTGGTAAATAGTAAAGCACAAAGGGAAAAATTGGGATGAGAAACTTGCCATTCATCTAATTTAGCTTTGGTCACAGCATTTCTACCACAGAGAGCAATCACCTGAATTCGTTTTTCTAAGGGTAACAATTGCTGCAAAAAGTTTAAATGATTATTAGCCCCTGCTCCCCCAGTTCCTAACAAAACGGTAAATCGATCAGCCTGTAGCCCTAATTCATTTTCTAAAAAAGCTTTTTTATCTTCCTCCGTTAAAATAGGTTCATAAAAGGCGCGATTTAATAAGGTTCCCCAGTTAAAGATCTGTTCTGGCCTTAATCCCATCTTTACAGCCTGTGCGCTTACTTCTGGAGTCTGTGTCCAAAAAATATCAACCTTGGGGTTGATCCAATTATGGGTAAAACCGAAACCACCATCAATTTCCGTGCAGTAGGTCATGCAAATTAAATGGCTGTTTAACACCTGTTTGGCTAGATCAAAATAACCCAGATTGATCTGACAATGGGTAGAAAGAATAACATCTGGGGAGAAATCTTGTAGGCGTTGAGTCCAATAATTTCTGCCCACAAACGGTTTACCTGGACGAATATCTTGAAGATCTTTTTGGTATTCTAAAATCGCATAGTAAAGATTGTGGAGTAGAGGAATATTCCGTTGGATAAAATTATAAAAATTTACCAGTTTACGGTAATTAGGATGAGAATTTTCTAACAAAAACTCAATTTCGACAATTACTTTTTCGCCATATAAGTATTCACACCATTCCTGAAAAGCATTAGCGGCTGCATTATGGGCATAGCCTGTATTAGAGGTTAAGATTAAAATCCGTAGAGGATAGGTCATAGTGATAAAAAATTAAAGAAAAGATAAAGATTATTGAAAAACCTAGGTATTGAGCATATTTTTTCCATTTGCATTAGGGAATTAGCCGAGATCTCATTTTTCTATAAGAGAATATTGACTTGCCTTGACTTGCTCAATCAACCTCTGAATTTGTTGTTGGCCAGTAAGCGGATAACTTTGATAATCATGATAAGCCTGACAGATTATCTCATACTTTTCTGGAAAATCCAGCCAATTTTTGATAATAGAAAATAATTGTTGAGGTCGAGTAATAATCATAGCCATTTTTTGGGGTAAAAAATAACGAATGGCTAAAGATTCCTGGGGCATAATTCCTCCCATACCATTAAAAATCATCGGACACCTCCAATAAACGGATTCGGCTGTCATCATAAAACCAGGACGTTGAACATTTGCCTGGCTAACTTGTAATAATTGAGGCATTTTTTCCGTGAAACTTAACACAGAAGTCTTTAATTGGGGATGGGTTTTACACCATTGGCTCATTTTTTTGTGAGCGTAGAGATTTTTCCCACAAAGAACAATTACCTGTAACTTTTCCGCTAGAGGTAAGAGTACTTTTAAAAAGTCAATATGATTTTGTGAACCAGCCCCATTGGTAGAGAGAAGTAAGGTAAATTTGTGAGTATCCAGATTAAGCTCATCCTGCAAAAACTGCTTTTTTCCCTGTTCTGTTAGTGGGTCTTGATAAAAATTTTCTCGCAAAAGCTGGGACGATAACTGGATTTTTTTAGGAGACATCCCTAATTTAATAGCCTGTTGTTTTACTGCTTCCGTGTGACACCAAAATAAATCTGCGTTAGTATTAACCCAATTGACACTAAAACCATAGTCCCCAGCATATTCAGGGCAAAGCGTCACACACACAACCTGTTTGCCTAAAAGATCCTTAGCGGCCTCAAAATAGCCTCGGTTTAAACTTCCAAATACACTCAAAATCAGATCGGGTTGATAGTCACGAACTAAATTTTTATAATAATCACTCACAAAGGTTTGGGTTCCCCATCGCATCAAAGCTGGAAATTCAAAAATATTAAAATAAATATGATGAAACCAGGGAGCATGGCGATGAATCCAATTATAGAATTGGATAATTTGGTGGGTAAAGGAATGAGAGTTAGCGAAAATATCTTCAATTCTGATGACGACGGTATCACCAAACTGTTTTGTGGCAATTTGTTGAAAAGCCAGGGCCGTTAGGTTGTGAGCCGAGCCCCCACTGGCAGTCAGAATTAAAATTTTGGTTTTCATAGACTAGAAACTTCTCGGATTTAATAAATTGCAATCTATTAGGGCAGACTTTTAATTGTCGATTTAATAATAGCTTTTAGCCATTGTTGTGAGAGCCAAGAACGATTAATCATACTGACCCCAAATTTGCCCCATTTTGCCCCCCATTGATAGAGCCAGGATTCTTGAATTTCTTTAGCTTGCAGATAGGTATTATTTTTCTGCATATTTTGATAGACATAACAGGTTGTACAAGGAATGTCTTCTCGTTCAGGAATTTGCCCTAGAAGCATTTGCCTTGCATAATTCATCTTCGGATTATTGAAAACCTTGACCAATTTGTCATCAAAGGCATTGCCGTAATCTCCCCAGGAGTTAATACAACACCCTAAGACCCTACCATCCCAATTGATTTGGGGCGATTGAAACATTTGTTTGCAAAAATATTGATTCATATAGTCTCTTTTATTCTTTTTGAGGAATTCGCTTTGACTAATGACTTTACTATTGGTTTCTAATCGCACCTTTTCAGGATTTTTTAGGGGAGAAACTTCTTCATCCCAGGATAGCTTGACATAGAATTCCATCTTTAGTTCTTTTGCCAATTGTCTGGCTTGGGCGATTTCATGTTCATTGTGTCCAAAAACAACAAATTGCCATAGTAAAATAGGAAAGTCAGTTTTGTAGATAGATTTATAGTGATTAATGGTTTTAATATTGTCAATAACGCGGTTAAAATTTCCCCCCAGGCGATATTGTTGATAGGTTTCTTGACTCGCACCATCAATGGAGCAGGTAATCTGCCGAACCCGATATTTCACAAGGGCTTCTAGGGTTTCTGGTTTTGCCGTGTTGAGGTTAGCACCATTACTGATCGTAATAATGACATTATTGTGATAAGCATATTCTAAAATCAGGGGTAATTCAGGATTCAGTAATACTTCTCCCCAATTAGATAGCTCTATATGTAAGATTTCAGGATTATTAGCGACAATTTTCTGAAAATTTTCTAAGCCAACAAAACCGGCACCGAGTTGCTCTTTGATTTTGCCCTGGGCCGTTGGACAGGAAGGGCATTTCAGTTGACAATGGGTAGAAAGGTCTAGGCGAATGGTTTGGGGATTAATAGTCGTCATGGCTAGTTTTAACGAGAGGTTTGACTGTCCAATCTGAGCAGTGGAGTATAACGATAGGCAGCGATCGCCCCTAACAGATTAATTGCCCCCATAATACTCAATAAAGCGGCAATGCCTCGACCTTCTCCCCGTCCTGTCAACCAACTGACTTGATCGAGTAACCAATAATCTCCCCGAAAAAAGGGTTCAAACAGGCGATCAACCAGGGGCCCAGCTAGAACGAGGGTGATCAACCGAAATGACCATTCAATTGCTAAACGAGTTGCAAAAACTTGACCTTGATACTCAGGTTCTATCTGTTCTTGCCAAAGGGTTTGATTAAAACTCAAAATCAAGGGACAGACGAGACAATAGGCAACAATGCCGCCCACACAGACCGGAAAAATTTTAATTGTCCATTCTCCGCCAGCACCAAGCAAAACCCAACCTTGAACCAATACCCCACCGATAATGGGTAGGACTAAACGGGGCGGATCTCGCCAAAAACTGACCATGAGACTGCCCACCACCCAACCCCCTCCGGCCATACTGAGTAAAGCTCCCAATTCCTTGGTTGTGGCAAAGCTGAGGACAAAAGGGGTAAACAAGACTTCTGTCATCCCCAGGGTGGCATAGGTAATACTCATCAGTAGCAGCAGGGCCAGTAAACCAGGGCGATGTTGAATATAGTGCCAGCCCCAAAGGGTTTCTCGGATCAAACTGAGATAGGTAGCGGGGGATTGGGAACGGGCAGGAGGCGCGATCTCAGGAAATCGAACCATCAATAGGGTAATCAGAATAAAGCCAAAACTGAGACAGTCCAACAAAATGATGCCAGGAAGTTGGAGGGAAAGAATTAACCAAGCTGCGGTAAAGGGGGCTACCAGTTGGGCCACAGAATGACCGATCAAGATTAGACCATTGGCCCGACTTAAAAATGTTCTCGGAACCATGAGAGTGGTAGCGGCGAGGTAAGCTGGAACTTGCAAACTATTAAAGGCAGAACTGATTCCTAAAAGTAGATAAATTTGCCAATTGGCTAAAGCTTCAAATTGTAGCAACCACCCCAAGAGCAAAATTCCCGCGATCGCCCCCGTATCACTGAGAATCATAATCAAACGTCGCTGATAATGATCGGCTAGATGACCTGCTAGAGGAGCCATTAAAATGGGAGGCAGATAAATCGCCAGAATCATCAGAGCAAATTGAGTAACGGATTGAGATTGCTGATAAACTGAGACCCCAAAGGCAAAAAGGGTTAATTGAGTGCCAATATTAGAGATTAACTGCCCAAACCAAACCCAGAAAAAGAGGTGAAGATGGGTTTTGGGGACAGTCGAGGGGGCCACTCTAGGTTTTACAGTCATGGGGGTGGGATTTCTGCGGGTACAGGTATTTGTCTAAAATACAGGATTAATTTCAGTTCTGGTGTTTTTCGGGTTTAAGCAGCACGGCATAAAATCAGTCGTTTTCGACAATTTCCGACCAAGGGCCCCGTTGATGGGGAAATTTTCACAAATTTTGTTAATCTTAATTCCATAATCTGACCCTTTGCAATAAAACTATTTTAGGAAGCGATCGCCGTTATATAGACGAAGGAGAAAATTTTCGAGGATCACTGCTTGGTATAATTGCCAGGCTGTTAATAAAAAAAACATTAAGCTTCAATGACAATAGCATGGGTATTTCCGGGGCAAGGCTCCCAGGCGGTCGGTATGGGAACCGATCTCATCGATCACGAGATCGCCAAAGAGAAGTTTGCCAAAGCAGAACAAATTTTAGGGTGGTCTGTGGTAGAACGCTGTCAGAGCAACGAAGAGGAATTATCTCAAACCGTTTATACTCAACCCTGTCTCTATGTCATTGAAAGCATTTTGACGGATTTATTAAAACAACAAGGGCAGGTTCCAGACTATGTAGCGGGCCATAGTTTAGGTGAATATTCGGCTCTCTACGCGGCAGGGGTATTTGATTTTGCGACAGGATTGGAATTGGTCAAACGGCGATCGCAACTGATGAATGAAGCCCAAGGCGGTAAAATGGCAGCCCTAATGAAATTTGACCATGATCAACTAACCCAGGTAATCGAAAATACACCGGATGTGGTGCTGGCAAACGATAACAGTAAAGAACAGGCCGTTATTTCTGGTACTCCTACTGCCGTTGATACTGTTCTGGCCCAGGTCAAAGCCAAACGAACCATTCCCCTCAAAGTTTCTGGTGCTTTTCATTCTCCTCTCATGGCAGAAGCTGCTCAACAATTTGAAGACATTCTCCAAGCCAGCTTTTTCTCTGATGCCCAAATGCCCGTCTTTTCCAATGTTGACCCCACACCGGAAACCGATGCCCAGATCCTAAAACAGCGTCTCAGTGAACAGATGACTGGCTCAGTCCGTTGGCGAGAAATTATGTTAGCACTCCCCCAGGTAAATATTCAAAATGTCTGGGAAGTCGGGCCAGGCAAGGTTCTAGCTGGTTTAATTAAACGGACTTGTCCCCATTTAACCGTCAAAAATCTTAGCCATCTCGCAGACGTAATCTGAAAAACGCTAAACTGCTTATGGCACAGAGCCTAGTGTTTTTTAGACCCTATCCCGCTCCCTGTGTAGAATCTTGGAGAATTGCTTGAAGGAGAGTTTATCATGTCAGCCCATAAAATTCTGGTTATCGACGACAGCAAAGTTATTCGGATGCGGGTTCGGGATATGCTCCCCCAGGGCAACTTTGATATCTTAGAGGCTAGGGATGGAGTCGAAGGCTACAACATGATCCGTAGCGAGAAGCCGAATTTAATCATGTTAGATTTCCTCTTGCCTAAAATGAGTGGCTGGGAAGTTTATCAAGAGATCCAAAAAGAATATGAACTAAAAAGTATTCCCCTGGTACTCATGTCAGGACGAAAGGAAGAAGTTCTCGAAAAACTGACAGAACCCTTTGAGTATTTCGCCTTTGTGGAAAAGCCTTTTGAACAGCGAGAATTAGTGGCGGCCATTAAAGAGGCAATGGTTAAGGCGAAGAAACATCCTAAACCTGTTGCCGTGGCCGCTTCTGTCTCAACCTCAGCCAGTACGAGTGACACTAGTAATCAGGAAATGGCGGCAGAAATTCAAGCTCTCAAACAACAGATGGCAAAAATGTCAGGGGAAGTGGAAAATCTCAAGAAACAAATTTCCCAATTAGTGACTTTTATCAAACAACGGTTGTAGTTAATATTGGGCGTTTTGTCAAAATGATAACTAACTACCGCTAGGTTAAGCCAAGGTTTTCTGGCAATTGCTTGAATTAATCGTGTGAATTTTCATGAAATTCGTTCCCCTGGGAATTTTGGTTGGAATCCCCGCAATAATCAAAATTTTGTCGCCATTATTCACTAAATTGCGATCGCAGAGATTGGTTTCAGCCTGTTGCACTAAATCCTCAAAGGTTTCCACTTGATAATCGATTAACAATGGAATTACTCCCCAAATTAAATTCAAGGCATGATAGACCTTTTCATCGGGAGTTAGGGCCACGACGGGAACAGAAGGTCGTTGATTGGAAGCCAAAAGAGCCGTATGACCCGAACTGGTAAAGGTAACGACATAACGTAGGGGTAAAATCTCGTCAATCACGTTCAGAGCTTCACTTAGCGCATGGGTTTCCGTATTGTCGGCGGGAGGGACGTTTTCAAAATGAAACTCTTTTTCCACCTCTTCGGCAATTTTACAGAGCATGGCAACGGACTGGACGGGATAAGTCCCCACGGCGGATTCCCCCGACAGCATTACCGCATCGGTTCCGTCAATAATGGCATTGGCCACATCACTGGCTTCGGCACGGGTTGGGCGAGGATTGTGGATCATGCTATCTAACATTTGGGTAGCTGTAATCACGGGAATACTTTTAAAGTTACAGGCCCGAATAATTCGCTTTTGCAGTAGAGGCACTTTCTCTGGGTTCATTTCTACGCCCAGATCTCCCCTGGCCACCATCAACCCATCTACTACGTCAATAATTTCCTCTAAATGGGCGATCGCCTGAGGTTTTTCAATCTTAGCCATGACAGAGAGAGAAGCATGGCCACGTTCAGCCAGAAAGGCTTTCAGGGATAAAATATCTTCCGCTTTCCGTACAAAACTAAGAGAAACCCAATCAATCCCCTGGGCTAAACCAAACTCCAAATCCTGTTTATCCTTTTCCGTCATGGAAGGTAATTTTAAATCTAACCCTGGAATGTTTACTCCTTTTCGACTTTTTAAAATCCCGCCATTAACCACCTGGCAGATCACTTTTTGAGCCTCTACTTGAGTGACTTTTAATTCCAGTAAGCCATCATCCATTAGAATTCTTTCTCCCATACAGGCTTCCTCTGCCAAATGTGGGTAATCGATCGTGATCGCGTCGGGAAAGAGAGCGGCTTGATCTAACGGAATAAGGGTAATAAATGTTCCTTCTCTTAGTAATATTTCCCCCTGAGGTAAGTAACCAACCCGAACTTTTGGCCCCTGCAAATCTTGCAAAAGAGTAATGGGATTGTCTAATTCCAGGGAGACAGAACGCAATAACGTCACCATTTTGGCGTGCTCTTCATAGCTACCATGGGAAAAATTAAGACGAGCCACATTCATGCCTGCTTGGATCATCGCGATTAGAACTTCTCTAGAACTACTGGCAGGGCCAATCGTGGCCACAATTTTAGTACGATGACTGAGGGGTTTCATGGGTTTTGTTCTGATTAAGGGATAGCATTAGTGAAGAATGTGAGTTCAGTGTAATCTAAATTTGCTGGAAATTCAGTCACGACAAATTGACAATTAAGGTGTTAATTTAGCTGGGGGGGAATACTAATTTTTTTTTACTTTCTTAAAGATTTATTAACTCAGTTTCCCGTCAAGATCGGATTTAAGAGCACGAGAGATACCAAAATATAGCCATGAATCCACCTAAATTTTCTTGGCCAAACCTAACCTTAACCGTTACACTAAGGAAGAGAGAAAAGTCAAGTCGTCAATAGCACTTGATTGTTAAGCTTTCCTAATTATCCATTTCCATTTCTCCAGATTAAGCTATGCGTCAAGAATCATTGGCTGCCCTGCCCCTAGTGGCCTCTGCTTCAACGGCTACCCCCGATCGCGCCACCACAGTCGTTCGTAAAACCTATCCCAACTACAAAGTTATTGTCTTAAATGATGATTTCAATACTTTTCAGCACGTTGCCCAATGCTTGATGACCTATATTCCCGGTATGAACAGCGATCGCGCCTGGGAACTCACCAACCAAGTCCACGATGAGGGGCAAGCGATTGTTTGGGTTGGGCCCCAGGAACCTGCCGAACTCTACCATCAACAACTACGACGGGCCGGACTAACCATGGCTCCCCTGGAGGCTGCTTAGATCATGAACTCAGGGGCCAAAGGAAGACTCGTGTGGAATCATTCTACCCATTTAGACGGTTTGATCCCCCGCTTAGAAAAATTGATTACCTTTGAGGGCATTGGCACAGTAACGCCTGGAGTCATTAGTCGAACTCGTAGTCATATTCCTCAATTTCGCTTTCGGGTATCTGTACCGATTCGGGGCGGCTACAAGGTGATTGCCAGACAGGGAAAAACAGCCCAGGAAATTTTTATTTTGACAGAACTCTCCCAGGACGGGCTAACATCCTTACTCGCCATCCTCTAAGCTGTCGCATCTTTCAAGAGATAATCGGAATTTTTTCATATGCTGACCCCTTGTCAGAAAAGCTGGTTTAGCCTCATCCTTCTGCTGGGAAGTCTATTGTGGCTGTGGCTCAGTGGTGGTCAACCCGTTTTGGCTAGTGGCGATCGCCTTCCCCTGACTGTCACTTTGCTGGAGGAGCGATTAACCCATCCCGTGCTCAATGATGGAGCCTTGACTATTGATCTTCAGAATTTAGTCATTGATCTGACCCCCGAAAATTCCCTATTCCGTGACCAGTTTTATCAACAAATTAAATCGCTTCTTAGCCATAGCAGTAAAGCACTTGGACTCGATTTCAGTCATAGTTTAATTCAAGGTGATTTTCAAGTGAGTCGATTGGGGCTTTATACTCAACTCACCGATGCCACTCTTCCCCAAAATCTTTCTTCCGTCGAACAAGAGCAATTACATTATGATCCCGATTTTTTAACAGAAAACAATGGCAAACCCAAGACAATCACTGTTTTTCGGGGATTATTAAAATTCCCAGATGCCCTATTTACAGGAAAAACCGATTTTTCTAACACTTTCTTTTTACAACGGGTAGAAGGGAAGGATTCAAAATTTACTCAGGAAGCCAATTGGGCCGGTAGCCGCTTTGGACGAGACATAGATTTGTCGGGTAGTATTTGGGGGCGCGATCTCAACTGGAGTCAGAGTTTATGGCTCGGCAATAGTAAATTTCGCCAAGCTCAGTTTCAAGGCAGTGTTGATTTTAATCATAGTCATTTTTTAGGATTAGTCGATTTTGAGCAATCCCAGTTCTTTCAAGTGACTAATTTTACCAATGTACAGTGGCTCAAGACCGTTAATTTTAGGCAATGCAGTTGGCGCGATCGCCTTTTATTTTCAGGGAGCCGTTTTTTCCAAGATTTGAACTTGAATGGAGCCACTCTCGAAAAATCTGCGGCCTTTCGCTACAGTCGTTTTAGCCATTTAGCGGATTTACAGGATGTCAAACTATTAGGACAGCTTGATTTTAGTAATGCGATCTTTTTTCCCTTTGCTAAAATTAATGTTGCCGAACTAGCCTTTGACTCTGAACAGGCAAAACTGCTGGGTGATAAAAATATTATCGGTAAAGTGCTCTCCCTACCGGCCCTAGAAGGCAATGAAACTGTTATTCGCAATTTAGTGCGTAATTTTCGGAATCTAGAGCAAATTCCTGATGCTAATCAGATAGAATATACTAGTCAGTTGCTCTTGCTTCAACAGTTAAATCAAGAACTCCGTAACTGGCCCACTGACAGACAATTATTATTAACCTGGGTCAATCATTTTAGTCAATGGCTATTACTCGTTAATCTATTGCTATTTAGTAATTATGGTACTAACGTTAGTCTTGTTATCGGCATTGGCATGATTAGCATTGCTTTTTTTGGAGCCTGTTTTGGTTTAATTGATCGAGTAAGACGTTGGCAACCTAACCCCATCTTACCGTCTCGTCTAGAGAGTCTAGATCTCTTCCTCAGTTGGTTTTTACTGACCTTATTGGGTCTCATTAATGTCTTTACCTCGACTCAGCATCCCTGGTCAACGCTGTGGGGATTAGGTCTGATCATTTTGCCTTTATCTGGCGGATTAATCTTCAAACTCTATTCCCAGGGACACTATCACGATTTACTCCAGATTTCCTATTTTACCCAGGAGGGAACCCTACGCCAGTTGCGCCTCTTAATAGTTCGCCTTCCTATTATTCCTGAATTTCCTTTTTTCCGCGATCGCTATATGCCCCTAGTGTGGGAACGACGTTGGAACTGGCTAAATTACTATGATTTTAGTTGCAATAATTTTCTAAAACTCGGTTTTAACGATATTCGCCTACGAGACGAACATGTCCCTGGTCTGATCAGTATTTTGGTTTGGTATCAATGGAGTTTAGGGATTCTCTATGTAACCCTACTGCTCTGGACCTTATCCCGCACCATTCCAGGGTTGAACTTATTGATTTATCTAAGTTAAATCAGCGTTAACTAAACTGTTAGAGTTCAAGAACAACGACAAGGCGATCGCCGATGAAACCCTGGCAATGGTCAGAATATTTAGTCACTTAAGAGATAAGAATCAATGATTGAAAGAATTGTTAGTCTTCATCCCAGGCTTCAACAGCGAGGACTTCCTTAATTGGATCTTGCATTGCAAAACCAAACTCTTCTAATTCTTTTTTCCAGAAACTCCAATCATCTCCATACAGTAGAGCTAATTTCCAAAGGCTGTCATTGGGTTTAATTGCTTTGGATTCTACTAGAGAAGCCATTTTTCTTTGGAACTTCTCCATCGGATGAGCAAGCTGATTCGTCATAAAGTTCGACGGTAATTTATTCGGTAGTTGAATTTTTAAACGGTTAATAAGGCGTTTTTACCTTTGAAAATCTTGAATATTTAGCGCAAAGATTAACAAATAAAACGCAGAGAGGTAACCTTGATTTCCTCTATTCTTACCTGATTCTCTGCAAATAAGCAAGTCCTAAGGCAACAAAGTACGGGAATTACGCTATGGGAACCCTTCCAGAACCCTCTTTCGAGAAGGCTTAGGCCGGATTAGCCTGGATCAGTGGTAAGCAGAGTTTCGCGCCAATCTGCTCTGAATCAATTGAATCGATCCAGTTTACCCGCAATGGTCACAGCAGAAAGTAAATTTGACCCACAACTAGAGCCAAATAGCTGTTGACCCTAGTTAATTTCATTGCTCAACTTCATTCTCAGCGCGATCACTTCAGGATTAAGACAAAGACTCACGTACGGATTCAGTCCTCTTCTTCTAATTTACTAAAAGATCAGTGAAAGATCACAGTGCTAGACTGAATAATTGAAATAACACTTTTGGGCGCAAGCCTTATACCCCGACTTAACTGTGAGCGATCTGATTAAGAATGATAGACAAGGGAAATTCACTTCTGACTTACCATTATCTGGTCAAGGTTGGTCATTAACAGAACGGGATCCCGCTACTATTCAAAGTTTGATGCCCTTTTGGGGATGGTTTTATCAGCATTATTTTCGCGTACAAACCGATGGTTGGCAGCATATTCCTGATGGAAAGGTATTACTGGTCGGTTCCCACAATGGCGGTTTATCTACGCCTGATATGGTAATGATGCTCTATGACTGGTTTCGTTATCAGGGTTTTGAGCGTCCAATCTATGGTTTGATGCACCCGACCGTTTGGAAAATGAGTCCACCCATGGCTCAATTGGCAGTGAAAGTGGGGGCTGTCCAAGCTCATCCCAGAATGGCGATCGCGGCCTTACATCATGGAGCCAGTGTTTTAGTGTATCCAGGGGGAGCGCAGGATGTATTTCGTCCTTTTTCCCAACGTCATCAAATCCATTTTGCCGGTCGTAAAGGGTTTATTAAATTAGCCATTCGGGAACACGTCCCCATCGTGCCAGCCATTTCCGTTGGTTCCCATGAAACCCTTTTCGTGATGACGGATTGCTATGAACAGATCAAGTTTTTACATGATTTGGGAATGCCCTGGTTATTTGACGTGGATCCAGTGGTTTTTCCCATTTATCTCGGTTTACCCTGGGGGGTGGCTTTTGGCCCCCTTCCTCATTTACCCATCCCTCTGACGATTCATACCCGCATCTGTGAACCGATTGTCCTAGAACGCTATGGGCCCATCGCTGCCCGCGATCGCAATTATGTGGACTATTGTTATGATTTGGTAGTGAATAAAATGCAGGCTGATTTAGATCAATTGGTGGCGACAACTCAACAAAAGCAACCCAAAATTCAGCAACGGGATTGGTAAGTTTGACAAACAATATTGACTCATTTTAGGGAATTCCATGCCCAGCGATCGCAATCCAGTTCTCCTCATTCATGGTATCTATGACACCGTTGCCAAATTTACAGCCCTTACTGCCTATCTTAAACAGGCCGGTTGGTCAGTTCATTGTTTCAATCTCACCCCTAATGATGGTACAGCTTCCCTTGCCATCCTCGCCGAACAAGTGGCAGATTATGTGCAGAAAAATTTTTCCCCAGACCAAAAAATTGATCTCCTCGGTTTTAGTATGGGGGGGATTGTCACCCGTTACTATCTACAGCGTTTAGGCGGCCATAACCAAGTACAACGTTATATTAGTATTTCTGCCCCTAATAATGGCACCTGGCTCGGTTTTGGTCTACCTCGAACTGGTGTTTTACAAATGCGGCCAGGCAGTACTTTTCTCAAAGATCTCAATCAGGATTATGCCGTAACGTTAGCGAATCTTCAGATTACAATTCTTTGGACACCCTACGATTTAATGATTTTGCCACCGATTAGCTCCCGATTGGCGATCGGCAAGGAAATTGTCATTCCTGTTCCTGTTCATGCCTGGATGGTATCTGATCGACGAACCTTAGAAACCGTCAAAGAATTACTGTTAGAGCCACCTAATTCCTAGTCATTTATCGCCCTTGTATCCTATCCAAAATTAAAATTTGAAAATTGAGCTGTTGAGTTCTATTTACTAGGCACTTTATTTTGCATTTCACTATTAACCAACTGAATTTGATTCAGCAAATAATCTTCCTGTTCTTGGTATTTCAGGGAACGGGCCAAGGCTAGGGATTGTTGATAGGCCATCAAAGCTGGTTGATACTGTTTTGCTGTGCGATAGAGTTGGGCAACCTGTTCATAGGTTTTCATTAAACCATAGTAATTATAGGATTGCTGTTCAATTCGCAAGAGCTTTTGATAAATTTGGAGGGCAAAACTGGGTTGATTATTGACTTGATAGAGATTAGCTAACTTCTTTAATGCCAGACCTGCGGCTCCAAATTGCTGGAGCGACCAACTTAGGGAATAGGCTTCTTGGTAATTTTGACTCGCTTTTTCAGGCTGATTGAGAGCTTCATAGTCTTCTCCCAAGGCAATTTTCAAATCAGGAATAAGTTCAATTTTTTGATCCTTAATATGACGTTTTACCAATTGCTCCTTGATCCGAATGGCATTGCTTGGTTCCGAGGATTTACTATAAATTTCGGCTAGTTTTTGCAGATAAATTCCTTCCCAATAGGCATTTTTTCTGGCTTGGGAGCGCGCTAATAAATCTTTATAGATAATGGCTGCATTGGTGTAGTCGAATTTTGCTAAATAGAGTTCTCCTAAAATACTTAAGGACTGTTCTTCGGCTTTGAGATTTTTTTGGGCTTTGGCATTGACTCGCATCTGTTGATAAATGGCGATCGCCTCATCTAGACTTCGCATTTTTTGATAGGCTTGAGCCAAGGCAGTCAGAATCTCAGGCGGTAAAGAACCATCTCCCTGCTGCTCCAATTTGACCTGTTCCAATCGTTTAGTGATGCGTGCTACATCCTCTTTGCGCGTTTTTTCCCAGGCAACTCCACCCACCCGTCCCAGGGCGTTAATTTCCTCTAAAGCTCCCAAAGTCCGTCTAGCTCGTAATTCTCGATACCAGATCTCAAAGGCTCCATCCTGATTCCCCGCATCGGCTTGAACTTGAGCCTCTAGATTGAGTTTGTCCAAGGCTTCCCGCAAACGACGGCGTTGAAACGGTGAAAGGGGTACACTTAACGGGAGCAGGGGATCGGGGGGATAGAGATCGGGATTGAGGGGGTCAAATTCGCTGCTATTAGGGGGTTTCGCTGGAGTTGTCGTTAAGTTAGGAGGTAGGGTTGCCCACACAGGAAACAGAGCTAAGCCACTCAATTCAGTACTCAAAAAAAGAGCAAATAGCAATCCAAAACGGGCAAACGGGAATGAACTCAAGCGAAGTAAGCAATTAAGAAACATAGACGGGGAGCCGGAGACTGGTTAAAATCCTAGCATAGTGAGAGTTTATCGGTTGAACTTCCTGATGCAACAGTTAATGCGGTTTTGTTTAATATTTTTAATCTTTTTAGGACTAACGGGTTGTGGTAATTTACCCCAGGTCAGCGCGGAGGATCGGCTTTATTTAGATCTTTCTCTCGATTTTTTAGGGGAATACATTTTACCAAAACAAACCTTTGAGCAAACTAAAGTTGGAGGACTGTCGGGTTTAACCTATGATCGTCAACGCGATCGCTTTTATGCCATTAGTGATGATCGTCACCAACCCCGTTTTTATACGCTGAAACTGGAGATTAATCAAGCTCAACTCGATAAAATTCAGATCGAAAAAGTGACAGTGGAAAAGGTTACTTTCCTCAAGAATGAATCGGGAGAAATTTATCCTGATAACACCGTCGATGCCGAAGGAATTGCCCTGACACCGAGGAGAACCATTTTTGTGGCTAGTGAAGGCAGTATTAAGCAAAATGTGATGCCGTTTATTGGTGAATTTGATCTCAATAGTGGTCAGCGTCAACAGAATTTAAGATTACCCGATCGCTTTTTGCCGAATCCCTCCGATCAGACTGAGCAAGCATCCCAGGGTATTCAACATAATCTCGGCTTTGAATCCCTCGCTGTGGGAGCAACCAGCGTTCTTAAAGAGGATCCCTTTCGGCTATTTACCGCCGTTGAAAATTCTTTGCTCCAGGATATTGATCCCCAAAAATTCCACAAATCATCACCCTTGCGTTTTTTACACTATGTTATTAATCCCATTGGTGATCCCGTTTTAATTGGTGAGCATCTTTATTGGCTCGATCCCGTTCCGAGTGGAACCCTATTGAGTGGCTTAAGTGATATTACTACCTTGGAAAAAGAGGGTTATTTTCTTAGTTTAGAACGCAATTTAACCTTAGCCGGTTTCGATATCAAAATCTTCCAAGTTGTCAATGCCAATGCCAGTGATACTTCTCGAATTGCTAGTTTTAAAAACGATACTAATGGAATTGAACCATTACGGAAAAAGTTACTCCTCAACTTAGAAAATATTGGTGTTGAACTCGATAATTTAGAAGGTTTAGCCCTAGGTCCTCGTTTAGCAGATGGGAGCCAAAGTTTACTGTTAGTCAGTGATGATAATTTTCGTCCTGATCAGGTAACTCAGTTTCTCCTATTTCGTCTGAAAATTTCCTAGTCTGGTGATAATTTGATAATTCCTTAAATTAAGTAGGTAGGTCTTAAAATTTATAAGATCCCCCCGTCCTACGGACACCCCCCTTATCAAGCTACTGTGTACACACAAGTTTTTGATTTTCTGTTTAACCTTTTCTAGCCCCCTAAATCCCCCAATGCTGGGGGACTTTGAACCAGTTCAAGAGACCGTTCTCCCCCCAAAGTTGGGGGGCTGGGGGGGCAAAATGAGGTTTGCGAATAGATGTGTGTACACAGTAGCCTTATCAAGGGAGCAGGGGGGATAAGGCACAAAATCTATGTTCAATTTAATTGAAACCAGTCACTTATCTGCTGACTTTGGATTCCATCCGTTTTTGAATAAAATCGCCATGAGTGTAAATAGATGGGTTAGTATTCTAAACGCGATCGCCGTCTAACCCATCTGAAATAGCCTGAAAAAGTAACAACCCAACTAGGCAGAAAGTTCAGGGATAAAGAAGATCTTTCTAACCCTTAACCCTGGAACCGTTAAAGTCTTGGGAATGTCCTCAATATTAATCGGAGTCGTTTCCTCATAAATCTTATTCTGGGTAAATAGAATTCCCAATACACTCACCGGAACTTGTACAAATAAATTGGCCACTAAAAAAGCGATCGCAGCCACAAATAAAGCCAAGAGACGAACTTGAGGAAAATTAACCACTGGCAAGGCTGCTAAGGGAGCAAAATAATAGATGCCATAGAGTTTTCCTGCCATTAGTAAGGCTGTCAATAGAGCCAAAAATTGTTGTTTAGGCCGCTTAAACAAACTTAAAATTTTGCGTTGTTCTAGCGTTAATACTTCAGGACGCAGGGAAACCACTAATAAACTAAAGATTTCAAAGGGTTTTTGCCATTGCATTAACAGAATCGGTATAATGCCAATCATTCCTAAAATAACTAACTCTAACCAATAGGGAGTAATAGGAGTCGCGATCGCTAAAGATAACCAGACAATGAGTAACGCAATGGGCGCAACAGCAATTCCTGAAAGATGAATCCACAAAAATGGTTCATTCCGAAAAGAAGACATAATTATTAACCTCACTGAAGGGTAAAGAACGTTATCAACAACTTATCTGGATGTCAAAACTCTTTCTCGAATTGGCTCTTTACCATCGGTTCCAATCACGAATTGCTGACGATCAATAATATAGTTTTGTTGGCCGTCTGTCCCTCGGAATTTTTTTCCTTCTCTTTGCACAGGAACTCGTTTATAACCCGTTCCATCGTGATACATTAAAATTAATTGGTAACTAGCCTCTCCTAAACAAATGGTGATGAGATAACTTTTGGTTTTAAACGCAGCAGCCTCTGGTCTGAGTCCACAAACACTATAGGCGATCGCCTTCGGTGGAAAAGCGGTTGTAAGGGTAGTGGCAATTCCGAGGCAAAGAAGACTGATGCTTGTCAGTTTTAAAAAAGAATGGGTCATGGTCAAGCGAAATATAACCAGTGAATCACTCTATTCTCGCTTAAAAGTAACTCGATTTTTCAGATAGAAAAGTTTTTCAATTAGACTGTCTGCTTGATCTGTCGTGATCGCCTTATCTTAGAGACTCTTCACTGAGTTGAAATTCGGTCAAAGGATTACGCCATAGTTGCTCTAGTTCGGTGGCAGGCATGGTTAAATAAAGCACATCTCCCGATTGCAACGTAATTTTTAATAATTCCCAACTATGGATCGTATAGTCTTGACGTTCTAAATAAAGAGGCACAAAATCAGCCGTCATGGCCGCTTCTTGTACTGTCTTGTCGCAAAAAGGATGATTGGGCGTAATCAGCGTGGCCAGGGCAACCCAGAGCAGATCATCGGTCATACCATTACCTAAAATCTTGCCCCCCAATGCGGCTGCGGCAAAGGAATAGGTCGCTAATTCCGCAGGACATAACACTGTCTCAAAATCAAAGACTTCCTGCACTGACTGGCTAAATTGAGCATCCTGACTCCGTAAAACGACGGTTAAACGGGGGGCGATCGCCTTAGCGGTAAGGGCAATTTCCAGGTTTACCATATCGTTACTCGTCACCACTAAAATGGATTCTGCTTTGCCAATATTGGCCGCTTTGAGTGTGCCTTCTAGACGGGCATCTTCCTCAATGATCGGAACTCCCAGGGAACGGGTTGCCGCCCGAAAACGATTTTCCGAATCCACCTCAATAACGACCACTTCATGGCCCTGATGTTGCAACTGTTCCACAATGGCCATACCCACAGCCCCTAAACCACAGACAATGTAATGGCCATGGGTGGGAACCTTGGCTGCATCGATAAATTGTTTGAGACGACTACCCAACACAAAATCATTAAGCAAGGCATAACAAATACCAATGACACCGGCTCCAGCCACCATCATCATGGCCGTAAACACCTTGATGGCATCGGGAGCTTTTTCGGCCACATCTTCCTTACCCCCTGCCCCCGTAATCATGCCCACGGAAAAGTACAGGGCATCCACTAGAGAAATTTTCTGATTCACCCAAATATAGGTGAAGGTTGCGGTCATGATCATGATCAACAGACAGAGAGACACCCAAATCACTGGTCGCACAAAGCGTTGGTATTGCCGGAGATTGGTGACAACTTTAGAGAATTTTCGGGAGAGCGATCGCTGTCGTTGTCTCATCTGGGGCTGAATGCCGATGATCAAATGGTCGCCTTTTTGCAGTTTTTTATAATTGAGCACCGCAGAGACTAAATCGATCTCATCCAAGGCGGGCAAGTAATAGATCAACATTCGGGTGGGATCATCCCACAGATCGCTCAAGGGCAAACCGTACCAAGGATGGTCTTCGTCAATGACAATTTCTTGAATCGGCCAGGTTTTGTTATGTAACCGTAATTGACCGATCGCCTTATTGCCTAAAGCCGCGAAGGAAAAAATTGGAGCCGCCAAGGCCGAGACGCTCAAACTCACATGATCGGGTAACGTTCGATCTAAACGTTCCCCCAGGGCATGGTTAAATAGCCGGTTAATAATGCGAATTTTGGGGTTAAGAATACGGGCTTGGGTCAAAATAGCCAAATTGAGCGCATCGTCGCTAGTGGCCAGAACTAGGGTATGAGCGGATTGAATTTGGGCCGCTGTGAGGGTGGCCGGCGATCGCAAATTACCAACGACTAAATTTGTCCCACTTTCTCCAGGGATGGGAACGTTAGAAATGCCAACAACGCTGGCCCCCTGTTGTTTGAGGAGACTAAAAATCTTATAACCCGTTTGTCCCAAGCCACAGACAATAATGCGCGGTTTCATGGACAAGCCCTCTGGATTGTTCGGCAAAATACCCCTAGCCCCCCATTGTCACCGTATCTCTGGGTTAAATCTGTAGTCCTTGAGCCATTGCTCCTCAATTTCAGACAAATTCAAGGTTAACCTTCATTGCCAAAAAGATGATTGAACACACCCGAAACCAAGGAAAGCACGATCGAGCCAAAGAGCGCGTCCCAAAAAGAGGCAATGGTAAAGCCAGGGGTAAAGTAGGCCACCAGGGAAAAAGAAATGGCATTAACCACGAAGAGAAATAACCCTAGGGTCAAAATAGTTAACGGTAGGGTAAACAGTAAAATTAGGGGACGAACTAAAGCATTGATCAAGCCTAAAACAATGGCTCCGATCGCGGCTGCCGTCACACTATCTAAACTAATGCCAGGGACAAGGTAAGCCGTGACTAAAAGGGAAATGGCCGTAATCAGCCAGGTGAGTAAAAAACGGGGCATAAAACCATTTTCCAGTCGAGTTAAGGTCATGTTAAAAAGGTCTCCAAGTACCGTGATAGCTGAAGGGAATAATTTGGGGCAATCCTAAACGACAGACAGGTTCCTCTTCCAGGCGATCGCTGTTCCAAATCCAAACTTCACTTTGTTCCTTTATTCCATCATAAACCACTGTAATAATCCAACCCTGTTCAGGATTAATGCGATCCGGAATATAGAGCGGTTCAACGGGATAAAGGCCTTCTCCCAGATCGGCTTCCGTTACCTGGCCCGTCCCATAGTCAACAGCGGCGATCGCCCCAAACCATTCTTGAGCCGATTCCACCCCAGGACGCTGAACAGCAACATAGGTCTGTCGCCAGGGTTGGCCCACTAAACGCGGATCAATGACCGGAAACTCACAACTACGAGTCAAAACGGCTTGGGATTCTAAGATCTGGCCTGTAAGGGGATTTAAACGAAGTTGCCAGAGATGGCCCTGACTGAGGGTTTTGGTTTGACCCGTGGGCATTTCTCGCAAATATTCATTGGTTTGGTTAAAATCCTGAAATTTAACTAGATCAAGCCGAATATTACCATCTGCTTCCACACAGCCATTGCCATAGTGCCATTGGAACCAGGGAGCGGCTTCTCCCTGACTGACGATTTCAAAATTCTCTCGATCTAACACTAAAATCTTAGTACTAGTGTTGGCTTGCCATTCAATTGCATCAACATAGGCTTTTGTCCCCAATAATAAGCCCAATTTATCTAGCTTCATGGGTGGTATGAAAAAAATTAAATAGGGGCCAGCTAAACAAAAACTATGGAGAAAGGGAATGCTTTTTAACGTTAAAATCTGATGTTTAAGAATGGTTCCTCGGCGATCGCTGCGGTAGAGATGAAGTCGCCCTTGCATATCTACCCCAATGCTAAAAATATCGCCGGTAATCGGGTCACGTAAGGGATGGGCCGAGTAGGGTTGATCGAGGGGAAACTGACCAAAATTTTCGATACCCAAAGTTTCCAAGGTTTCTAGATCTAAGGCATGGGGTAAACCACCTTCCCAAAGAGCCAATAATTTATTGGGTAAAGCCAAAACTGACGTATTAGCTGCATTTTTCAGTATATTCTGCCGTTTGAAGATGGTCTGCCAATAGTGCCAAATACCTTGGGGATCGGTCATGCCATAGTTGGCGTATAAAAAACGATTGGCCTTTGTTTCGGCTCGATAGCCTTGGGTTTGTACGTAGCGATAAACTGCCTGGGCTTGGCCTTCTTGAAAGTGAACTGCTAAAATTGCTCCATCGCCATCAAACCAGTGTCCTACTTTTTGACCACCTCGCTCTAATCGTCCTGGCCCATTGCGGTAGAGTGTCCCCCTTATTCCTTCAGGAATGTGACCCGAAAGTAAGGATAACGGTGTCAGTTCAAATTCCTGGGCAATTTGAGCAATATTTTTTGACCAAGCCTTCGGTTGGGGAGGAATGGAGATTTGAGTATCTGTGAGCATAATTTTAGTTTTAATAAATTAACTATTGGATAATTTCTATGGTTCCTTCATGATAGACCAAAATCGGCGATCGCTGATCAGTCAGTTTTCATAAAAATGGATTAAATCACCAATTTATTCTCGTTCTAGATAATGACTAATTCCCTCAGCGATCGCTTAGTTTTCTACAAAATTCCAGAGCAATCTAGATAATTTTTAAGCTATTTTTTTAATAATCTTTTCTCCCTGGGGGAATAAAACGAACTTCGATACGTCGGCGTTGGGCATTATCTTCTCGATCCAACTGTGCTAAATCACCTTTCAGATCATAAAGTTGAGCCGCAGAATAGGCGCGGAGTTTAACTTTTTTAATTTGGCCAGATTTTTCTATTTCTTGAATAACGGCCAAGGCTCTCATTAAACCGAGATCAGTGTTTGAGCCGGGAACTAATTCATTGACCGTCTTTTTCTCTAAGGCAACACTTTGTAATTTTTGATCGAGATTGCCACTCCGATTTATTTCTTGTCCGTCTGTATGGCCAATAACTTGAACAAAGTCAATATCATGCTTTTGAATAATGCTCTGAATAGTTGGAATAATTTTTTGCTTAATATATTGTTTAAGTTGGGGGGAGAGTTTAGCACTATTCGGTGTAAAGGAAAATTGTCCTGACTGTTCATCTATTAGAATTGGAGTGGCAGACTGTAGCCGCTCATTGGCTTTAGACAGATTATAGTTTAGACGATAGGATTCAATGAGTGCCAGCAATAAAAATAAACTTAAAA
This sequence comes from Snowella sp., assembly GCA_035285405.1. GTDB lineage: Bacteria > Cyanobacteriota > Cyanobacteriia > Cyanobacteriales > Microcystaceae > Woronichinia. The sequence continues at coordinate 71,775 of JAYKJI010000046.1, forward strand.
TCATAAAGGCATTAGACATCAAATCCGTAAAGGCTGGGAAAACATCTAAAGATTCTGTTTCTTGCTGCGATCGCTTTTTTCTAGACATATTAAATACCTTTCAATTTGTCAATTAAATTGGTTACATTAGACTGGGAATTGGAGTTATTGATTTGCTGATTAAGAATTTCAATTAATCGAGTTAACTTAGAGTTAATTTCTCCCAGATTTAAAAATGAACGCTCAAGATTTTGATAAACAGCTAAATTATCTTTTCTACCTTTAGAATTTTCTTTAACTTGCCATTCTGCATGATCTTGTAATCCCTGCTTAAAAACATCGCTTTGTTGTTTAATAGATTCTACCAAAGTTTTCAATTGCAAGTTAATCTCTTGCTGTAAATTCACAATTTGATTATTATTGTTAACAAGAGACAACTCTGTATAATTGACTAATTTATCACCCAACATCTCTAAATTTGATTGCAAATTCGCTTCATGGTTTGTAAAGGTAGTCAATATCGTTTTAACTTCATCAACCATCAACTGAGATTTCTGATCAAAGTTGCTGATCTGTTGTTGAGCGGTATCTAGAATTTCTGCGGATTTAGTACTATTTGTGTCAATTGTAATACCTAGTGTATCTAGGGTATCGAGAGCTATTCTCAATGTTTCACTTAGAGATTTAAGTTGTTCGGTAGATTGACTCATTTGTAAAACTGAATCTGCAAATTGTTGTTGAGAGCGAGCAATGTTATCAGAAGCAGATGTTAGTTTATCGGCAAACTGACTATTTTTTAATGTTTCTGAAGCTTGTTTAAATTGATTTGTGCTACTTTCTAGCAGGGTTGCATAAGCAACAAAATTTTCATGTTGAATGACTTGTTTAATTTGGTTAACTTGATTCTCTAAAAATCTAGCTGCTTCGAGAAAAGTATCTGCACTATTGCTAATGGTTCCAGAAGATTCAGTAAATCTATTGGCTAGTTGAATAACTGCTTGGTTTGCATCTCTATTACCTTCAATAACTTTGTCAGAAATGGAGTTTAAAGCTGTTGCCAAGGTTTGGCTGACATTTGCATGAAAATTTATCAGAAATTCGTTTTGTTGATTTACCATTCTGTCCACTGCTTTATCCAAACGAGTGTGACCCTCAATTGTCGGTTGATAAATATTATCCAGATAATCTTCTAATGCCGTTAATAGCTCAGATTTGGCAATATTGGTATTCCAAACAAAATTAATAATTGTCATAATCGAACTACACAATAAAGCTACTAAGCTACTACTAAAAGCAATGCCCATGCTTTTCAGAGGCTCTTTTAGGCTTTGCATCGCAATCATATCGCCTGCATTATTGGTATTAAGGATATCACTGATACTTGTCAAGTTTTGAGTAATACCTAAAAAAGTTCCTAGTAGCCCAAAGGCAATTAATAAGTTGGGCAGAATTCGACAAAAGTAATCCCATTGTTCAATTTTTAAGTCTTTTCCCAAAAAGGGGAATTTTTCCTCTTGATAAATCCCCTCAAGCAAAGCAGAGGTATTAACGTTTTCTAAAACCTGGCTTGCTTGTTGATAACGTCTTTCTACTTTCCCAACAATTTTGGGCTGTTTCCCTGGACTGTCTTCACTCACTAAGCGTTTTACTTTGGAAGCTGAGTCTTCTAAATGGTGGTATAGTACCCGACGAAGACGAACCGTTAATAATGTTACAAAAACCACAATAAGAATAAAAAAAGCGATATGGATAGGAAGCAGCTTGAAAATTTCTAACATAGTTTCCTGATATAAAATGGCAGATAAATCAAAGAAGGTAAGCAAAGACTAATTCAAGAGTTTAGCCTTTGCTTTCTGAAATTCTTCTTCTGTTAAAAAACCTTGACTTTTTAAACTAGCAAGTCGTTCAAGCTCTGCCAACATGGGATTATCAGAAGCTTTTACAATGGACGATTCGTCTAAATTATTATCTTCTGATGAAGTTAGTCGTGGTACATCATTTTGGGATAAAGGTAGTGTGGATACATTGTCTGCTTTATTATTTTCGCTTGCTTTAATTTCATCTTCTAGCTTTTTAATATAGCGGGTAATAATCCCCTCTTTTGCTATCGTTGAGGCGGTTGCTCTTTCCCCAATAACTTTCGCTTTGTGGATAAAATTACGATGTTCTTCTGGCAATTGATCAACTTTACTAACAAATTTTTGAACTCTCAAAAAATAGTCAGCTTGCATCAAGCGTGGATTCGTTTTAATATCATTTTCTGCCTGGTTAAGTAATTGGAACAAAATATCAACCATGTCTTGTCTTGATGCCAATTGTTCTAATGCCTCTTGCCAATAAATGCTGATATTTGCCGTGTAGTGAACTTTTCGCAGTGAATCATAACAGGGAAACTCATAATGTTGACTGTTCGGATTAAGAGTTAATAAATCAAATGCTAAACAAGGATATAACAAATATTCTAGTTGTTCAATTAATTTGGCATCAGTGGGAATAATATCACCAAATGTAATTTTGAAGTGATTATGTAAAATAGCATCTTCTTTTTTGAGCAATGTAAAATAATCTTTCATTTGCTGTAAACTGTTGATAATTCTCAGAGGGAACCCCGCATATTCCGTGATAAATAGAATTTCATTTTCATTTTGGAGAGCCTGAAATGAATCATTAGTAATCCCCAATTCATTAACCAAAACACCTTGAAATGCTTTTATTTCCAGATCATCTGATTGTTTAAAGCAAATAAATTGATTACTTTTTTCGTTTCCATTATGATAACGTGGGGAACTTAAATTTAAATCCAATAAAGGCTGCGCCAACTGTAAAATTTGGGTTAATCGTCGAGCGCGATCACTGACAGGATAACTAGCCATAAAACGTTTAATTACGGATTGCATTTCTGCCCAACTTAGTGAGCTAAATAGCTTTTCAACCGTTAAATTAATATTATCTTGAATAACCTTCTGATTAATAACAGTTGAATAAATTAATCCTAGAAGAGAGGGATTCATGCCTAAGGCATCTGTAATTTGATGGCTAATATTCGTCAATTGAGTACGAGAGGTATTATTGGGAACAAACTGATCAATTTCTTCTTGTGGAAAAATAGCTTCTCCACTCATTTCATCGAGGTTTAACTGTCTCAGTTCTACCTCCTGTCGGTCATAGTCATTAAGCAAACCAACAATGAGATGATTAAAATTCTGAATTTGATTCAGACGAACAGCAATATGATTCTGAAGCTCCTCGGTGATTTTTAAGGAATCCACTAATAAGGGAACTTCAAAATTGTGTTGTAATAGTTTAGCAACTTCTTGAATAGAGCTAACCATGACATCTTGAATCTTTACCCACCGCTTATTATTATTAAAAAAGGGCAGCTTAGACTGTTTTGCGATATCCTCAATTTCCTGTTGAGCATTAGTCCAGACCTGCTCAACTTTTTCTGGAGTGTGCATTCCCTTAAGTGTTTGTTTTTTCTCTTCAATCAGTTTTTGATAGTAGTTAATTTTTGTCTTTAAAGCTTCTAAATAAGCAAGAGCATTATGAATACCAAAATCCTGATTATCTGGATTAAGTAAATCGTTCAGAAATTGATCAATGTCTTGCTTGAATAAATCATTGACTCGTTGTTGAGAATTTTGTAATAGGGTGAGCCAACTTCCGCGAGTGCTTTCTGTTGCTCCAGGCTGTACCTTACGAAATTCTTTTCTAAAAGCCGTTGGTAAAGACTGACAATACTGTTCTAAATCGTCGTTGTTTTTAAGCTCAATATCCTGTAAAGATTTTCGCCAGCGTTCTATAGATTGGGAAAAGGTTTTATTGTCTTCTTGGGTTAAGTCAGCCAATTTTTGGCTAAAACAATCTCGTTCATCTTTATCAGCATTCCACTTACTTAAGAAACGATTAACGAGGTCTTGAGCATCTGGACTTTGACCGTGACCCTCTGACCAAAATTGTAATAATTTGATAGTTAAGCGATTCAAGGCAATCTGAACTAGGCGATCGCGGGTAAAATAGATAGCAGAAATCCCGAAGGTTAAATAACGTTGAGAGAGCTTAAAAGGATGTTCATCAGCTTTTAACATCGGGTCAAGAAAGTTATTTCGTTGAGCCTGCATTTTAGACCCAATTTCACTGGCAATTTCTAGATAAATCTTATAAGCAATGACGTTACAAAGTTTTCCTTTCTGGATAATTTTATAGTCTCCTAATGTGGTGTCAGAAATTAGATAACTATAATCAAATGGGGGACGTTTTTCTGTAACAATTACTTGGTTTTGTTTGTCATAACAAGCGGTAAATGTTGTGCCTTCGGTATTATAATAATTTAACTCCTTTAATGCTCCATAGGTATTGGCATTCATGATACGAGTATCACCAAATAACTTGGGACTAATAATTAAATAACTGTAAATTTGAGTATTATTTTTGTATAAATTTCTTAGGGTATAACCAATATCTATAAAAATTCCACTTCCTGTTCCTCCACAAAGGGAGCCAATTACAAAAATATCTAAGCCAGTTTCAACATTAAATCCCTGCCTTAAGAGAAAAGCTTCGTATCCCCTTGTTCGATTTTCTGCTGTTTCGATCGCACTTTGAATTTTACGGAAATTATGAAAAAAAGCTAATCTGCCAACGGGACGAATACCATGTGCTCCATCTTCAATGGCTTTAATTTTATCCTTTAATTGGGGATCAAGCCACTCTTCAATATGAGAATAGGGACTTTCAAATAATGATTTATGCTCTAATTCATGGAGCAAATTATCCACATCTTGGGCAGTCATATTTACCAAGACTTTTTCCGCATCATTGAACAATAGCGGCTCTCCCCTGTAATTATTTCCAGATGGTAATCCCGAACTATTAAAAGCATCTTTGTCTGTATCAATCTGTAAAAAACTGATAACAGGAAGATTGCTTAATTTACCGTGACGCTCAATAATCAATCGCCGTATCCGCATCAGAACATCTCGTCCTGTTCCGCCGAGCCCAATACAGAGAGTTCGTTTAATAGCACGAGTTTGGGGAGACTGAACCATAACTTAGAACCCACTTAGTTAGTAACTTTAACTACAATTTCAAAATCTCTTTCCTGAGCATCGGGACAATTCAGCATAAAACGCTTTAATGACTCGATTTTAACAGGCTTGGTAATTACCTTATTTTTATAATACACTATCCCTTGCTGATTCGGCACGAGGTAAAGCTGATTCCCCTTTCGTTCAAGATAACCTCGATTTTCACTCCCTGGACAATCAATTCTGGTATTGGCTTCTCCTCCCAAGTAAATTTTGCGTTGATTTTTAAGCGTAAATTTTTCTTTATCCTGACCATCATCTTTGACATATTCAATGCTTAACTTCCAAGGACGTTGTAGGCTTAACCAATAACGAAAAAGAAAGCCCAAGCCTGTAATTCCTAACACCAACGATAAAATAGGAAGCCAAAGTTGATTGAATAGATAACTATTGACTGAGCAAATCTTTTGACCTCCAGGTGCGGGAGTGCAAAATTCCTGTACAATCGGAGCAATATCAACCACTGTTAAATCATAACTTTTGTTATTGTTGGTAACAATTTTTTGAGAGTTTTTGGATAAAGGTAACGTTTGAATCCATTGAGCACGATCGCGGCTTTCAGGAGAATCTTTTTGTCGAAAAGGACTAGTAGCAGGAGTTTCTTTCCAAACAGTAGTAGGAATTCCAGCTTCTTTTAATAAAGGAGCATCCGTAATCCAGACAATAGATTGGGGTTTAATCTTCTGATTATCTGTAAAACGGCATTGATTACGTTGTGCTAATCCCTTATAAATAAAAGCTTCTGCTTTTTGAATATCCGTATTTTGTAAATTAGAACTGCTCTTAGGTAGTAACGATAAAATACGATCAATATCTTCATTTCTTCCCTGAAAATCTATCGGACTTAAAAAGGGATTCTTTTCAGGATCGAGTGGATTAACTTCAGAAGCAAAGGGAATAACATAAACGCGATCGCCTGATTTTAAACTATCTTTAACAATTTGCTGTAAACGAGTGCGTCCCTCATCATTAAAATCCACACTGCCTGTTAGGTCAAAAGCCAAGACAACATCACGTCCTCCTTGAAGTTGGGAAACTAGTTTCAGCCCCAAAATTTGCCAGTTATTTAACGGTTCTCCCGGCGTTACATCTAGACAATTTACGAGCAGAGGCATACTATCCTAAGAGAGACATGATCATACTATAACAATTTTAAGACTAAAGATAAAGTTAGATTTTGCTCTAAACTGCCTAAAGAGAAAAAGCCCAAAGCGAGAGATAAAGGGTGATCGTAGTCTGGATTAATACAGAGACTCATCGCAAGGACTCAGATCCTGACTCATAGAGCCATCAGGGTATAACAAATCATTGAGTTAGAGGCGATCACTTTTCTCTATTAGTACCAATCAGAAGCCAGATTGCACTTTAAAACCGTAACTGTTAACGTGATCGCCAGATTGCAAACAGGAAAGCGATATTGTAGAAAACAGATTAGCAAAACTCAATCTCCGGTCAGAAACAGTCCCAGAGTCAAAGCCGTTAGAATAGGAAAGCTCTTTTTTGGCCCCTGTCTTGACCTCCAAACTGATGGCAACCGATTCCCTCCCAACCAGTAACCCGATCGCCCCAAAATCCGAACATTTGCACACGGAAGCACATCATCCCCATATCCACAGTGAAGCCTCTCTGCGACAAATCATTAACCGTCTCTCGCGCATAGAAGGACACATTCGCGGCATTAAAACGATGGTCACAGAAAGCCGCCCTTGCCCAGAAGTTTTGATTCAAGTCGCCGCAGTCCGAGGTGCGATTGATCGGGTCGCCCGCCTCATCTTGGATGAACATTTAAGTGAATGTATTACCCGCGCAGCTAAAGAGGGCAACATTGAAAGTGAAATTGAGGAATTAAAGGCTGCCCTAGATCGCTTCCTCTAAACATTAAAACGAAATAACAGCACATCCCCTTCCTGTACTACATATTCTTTCCCCTCACTTCGTACCAAACCTTTTTCCTTCGCCGCTTGCATACTACCCGTGTTCACCAAATCGTCAAAGGCAACAGTTTCCGCCCGAATAAAACCCCGTTCAAAATCGGTGTGGATGACTCCTGCCGCCTGGGGAGCCTTCATACCCGCCAAAATTTTCCAGGCTCTGGTTTCCTGGGGGCCAGTGGTCAGATAGGTTCGTAATCCTAACAGTTCATAGGTTGCCGTAATTAAGGATTGCAGTCCCCCTTCTTCTACCCCCAAAGATTGTAAAAAATCTAACCGTTCCTCGGCAGAAAGTTCAACTAGTTCGGACTCCACCTGGGCAGAAATCACCACCACCTTGGCATGTTCCTGAGCCGCGATCGCTTTAACAGATTCCACCCAGGCATTGCCCGCTGCCAAATCATCTTCTGAAACATTCGTGGCATAGATAATCGGCTTACGGGTTAACAGACCTAGATTTTTAATTAATTCCGCCTCTTCTTCACTCAGATCCACCTGACGAGCCGGTTGACCTTCATTTAACGCCCCAAAAAGTTTCTCTAATACTGCGGCTTCTGCTTGAAATTCTTTATTGCCCTTAGCCTGTTTACGACAGCGATCTAAACGTTTTTCCACCTGGGCTAGATCCGCTAGAGCCAACTCTAAATTAATGACTTCAATGTCCCTGGCCGGATCAACAGAACCAGAAACGTGAATGATATCATCATCGTCAAAACAACGAACCACCTGAACAATGGCATCCACTTCCCGAATATTGGCCAAAAATTGATTCCCTAAGCCCTCTCCCTGACTCGCTCCCTTCACTAAACCGGCAATATCTACAAACTCAATCCGGGTCGGTACAATTTTTTGGGATTGGGACAGCTTTGCCAACACCTCTAAACGGCGATCGGGCACAGAAACAACGCCCACATTGGGTTCAATGGTACAGAAAGGGAAATTGGCAGCTTCCGCCTTCGCATTGGCGACTAACGCATTGAATAGGGTAGATTTTCCTACATTGGGTAATCCGACGATTCCGGCTCTTAACATAGGGTGACGGCTCAACCCATCGGGACGGGATTGGCAAAAAAGGGCATCCTATTATAGCAAACGGATTGTCGCTAACCATGATCCCTCTCTTTAGGAAGCCAGGGGATAAGACTGATCTTCAGACGCTTTATTGACAATGCGATTAACAAAGAAATTCAAGGTTTGCGGTTTAAGCCAGCCTTTTTTAACGGCAATGGTTCCAAAATCTTGTCCGGTGAGACTTTCTTCCTGTTGAGCGATCGCAATTTGTTCTTGGTTCAATAAACCCGCCGCTTTTAAACAGTACTCTAGAGAATATTGATGATGATTACTGAGTAATTTATCCCATTGTTCTACAAAAAAATCGATGGTTTGTTTTTTGAGCCAGCCATGCAGAACTAAGATATCACCCAATCTCATTTGATAGGCTTTTTGATCCACCAATGCCACTTGTACTTGTACATCCGATATTAAATGGGCATCCTGCAACAAAACACCTAGTAATTTATGCTCACTATAGATGGTTGTCATGGTATTTTCTTCTTTCTTAATGTATTATCATGATTCATTTATAGTTCCTTTTCTCTTGCTGATCAGTGATTAAGCAGGGAGGCATCCTGTGATTTAAATCACGCTGTCAGAGGTCTTCCAGATTGCTTCAATTGCGACGAGGAACACCCTAGCTGAAATTTTATCTAGAATTTTTTATAGAATAAGGAAGAAATTCCCCTTGGGGTGAAAACCCTGTCAGCCAGTCACCATGACCACGGAAAGAGAATATCAAGAATGGCGATCGCGCCGTAACCGCAACCGTCAACCACCGCGATCCATCCAGTCGCTTAAAACCTTTACACTCAACCCTTTGGGAAAAAGTTTAGCCTTGTTAGCCCTTCTGTCCTTGGGATTGGCCCTCATTCACCATCCTCAAACGGACAACCGACCACCGGCGGATCTGCCGCAGTTAAGTCCCTAAGGCCTCTCTTGAGATTTGATGATCCAGGGGATAAGCTCCCTTCCCAGGTTCTCCCCTTCCTCGTACACTAGGAAGTTGAAGCAAATGAGGTGAAAAATAACCATGAGTCAAGCCTTTGATTATGATCTCGTCATCATTGGGGCCGGTGTTGGGGGCCATGGGGCTGCCTTACACGCCGTTAAGTGTGGGCTAAAAACCGCCATTATTGAGGCGAAGGATATGGGAGGAACCTGCGTTAATCGGGGCTGTATCCCGTCTAAGGCATTACTGGCTGCATCCGGTCGGGTTAGAGAACTACAGGATAGTGATCACCTCAAGCATTTAGGCATTCAAGTGGGAGGGGTGGCTTTTGAACGATCGGCGATCGCGGCCCATGCAACGGATTTAGTCAATAAAATTCGGGGGGACTTAACCAATAGTTTGACCCGCTTGAAAGTGGAAACCATTAGAGGCTGGGGAAAAGTGGCTGGCCCACAAAAAGTCAGCGTGATCACCGATAGTGGCGAAAAAATCCTCACCGCCGCCAATATTATGCTCTGTCCGGGTTCGGTTCCCTTTGTCCCCCCAGGCATCGAGATCGATCATGAAACCGTTTTTACTAGCGATGAAGCCGTAAAATTGGAAACCTTGCCCAAGTGGATTGCCATCATCGGTAGTGGCTATATTGGTTTAGAGTTTTCTGACGTTTATACGGCCCTCGGTTGTGAAGTGACGATGATCGAAGCTTTGGATGTGTTAATGCCAGGCTTTGATACGGAAATTGCCAAAATTGCTGAACGAGTACTAATTAAACCCCGCGATATTGAAACCTATGTGAGTACTTTGGCCAAAACCGTTAAACCCGGTAATCCCGTTGTCATTGAATTAGCCGATGCCAAAACCAAGGAAGTCGTTGAAACCTTGGAAGTGGATGCCTGTCTTGTCGCAACGGGTCGGATTCCAGCCACCAAAAATCTTGGCTTAGAAACGGTGGGCGTGGAAGTGGATCGTCGTGGTTTTATTGCTGTTAATGACCAAATGGCAGTCCTTAAAGACGGAGAACCGGTTCCCCATCTCTGGGCAGTGGGAGATGCAACGGGTAAAATGATGTTGGCCCATGCGGCCTCTGGTCAGGGAGTTGTGGCGATCGAAAATATTTGTGGTCGTCCTAAAAGCATCGACTATCGTTGTATTCCGGCAGCGGCCTTTACCCATCCTGAAATTAGCTATGTGGGCTTAACCGAAGCTCAGGCCAAAGAACTAGGAGAAACAGAAGGTTTTAAAGTGGCTACCGCCAAAACCTACTATAAGGGAAATTCCAAAGCCTTAGCAGAACTGGAAACGGAAGGCATGGCTAAAGTGGTCTATCGTCAAGATACTGGAGAATTACTCGGTGTTCATATCATCGGGATTCATGCCTCGGATTTGATTCAAGAAGCCGCCAATGCGATCGCCGCCCGTCAATCTGTGAAAGAATTGGCCTTTCAGGTTCACGCTCACCCCACCCTCTCAGAAGTCCTGGACGAGGCTTACAAACGCGCCAGTTAATCAGTTAAATTTATTATTCCCTAAGATAGACTCTCCCCCTTTTCTAAGCTGCTGTGTACACACAAGTTTTTCTGTCCAAGTTTTTAAGTTTTGATCCCCCCACCCCCCCTTGATAAGGGGGGCTTTAGCCCTCTCAGTAAACCAGTCCCCCTTTTTAAGGGGGATGCCGTAGGCAGGGGGATCAAACTTCTAGAGATGCAAAGAGATGTCTGTACGCGGTAGCCTTTGCAAGGGGGCTAGGAAATAAAAACTGAATCTTATCGATGGGCCAACCAGGATTGGGACTACACACAAAAACTTTTGATTCCTAACCCCACAATGAGATCCTTACCCAGTATTCGAGACAACTTAACCCATATAGAAACCCAAACCACGCAGCTTTGGCAAGAATTTAGGCATCTTTATCAAGAGCATCTAGACTTTTTGGCACAAACTGTCAACCAGCAACTTATTTTTGCGGTTCATCAAATCTGTACCCAAATTTATCCTGAAATTTTTCTCACTCTCAGTTTAAATCAACGACAAAAGTTCCAGGCAAGAATTCGTCATATTGTTCGAGATTTCCAGCCCAAGTTACTCACTCAACTAGCCTCTAAAGGCATTTTCTTAAGTCCAGTAACCTTAGAAGTCGCTTCTTTACCGGAAGAGACAGAAACAGTTCCCTTAGATCATCAGGAAATTGCCGCCCCTAAAGATTTAGAAGCCTTATTATCCCAGCCATCCAGACCCCATTTAATCGTAAACAATCCTGAAGATTTAAATCATTGGTGTCGAGAATTAGAGCGGGAAATGAACCGACATTTAACGGATATTTCCCATGAGACGAATCTCTTGCTGCAAAAAGTAGAAATTTTGTCCCCTAAACTACCTCCGCAAATTTTGGAAATGGCTCTGCAAGCTGAAGAAGGGGGGATGAATATGGGACAGGGGGGAATGCCTAATATTTTAAGTATTGTGGTAGAAACCCGCAGAGAAGAAGCTAAATCGGAAAAACCAGAGGATGAAGATCTAGAAACCAATGAAGACGAAGACGAGGAGGATAATCAGGAGGAAGAAATGGCTAAAAACTCCCCAATATTGAAAATCGCAGCCGTTCATTTACGGCTCTCTGAACTAGAATTTGCCGATGTTCATTTAAGTTTAACCCGCAAGCAATTACGCAATCTGGGAGAACAACTCAATAAGCTACGCAAACAGTATCGTCAACTCAAACGAGAATACCTGCGATCGGAGGCAGAAATGGCTTGGCGAGCCAGTTGGACAGAAGATTAGACTCGTCCACAAAAATCCCCCTAAATTATCTGTTAAAAACTCAGGGGGATCAAAACAAAAGTTCAGTCATATTGACTAGATAATCATGCCATCGGGGATAGTGGCATTTTTAAACACCACCACAATGCCATTGCGAATATAGAAGCCTAACTCCTCTCGATTTGCTTCCTCAATGCCTTCCTTATTGACAATCATCACATTTCTGCCAATACGAGCATTTTTATCAATAATGGCACGGCGAATCGTTGAACCGGCACCAATACCAATGGAAATAAGCCCAGCCTCTTCATTAATAGAACGTTCAGGCCGAGACTCATAATAGTCAGACCCCATCACTAAGGTATCTTCAACAACGCAGTTAGATTCAATACGGCTGCGGATACCCAAAACAGAATGGTGAATCCGGCAATCTTTTAGCATACAACCTTCACCAATCATGGATTCTGTAACATTACAGTTCCACATTTTGGTAGGAGGTAAGTAACGACCACGAGTATAGATCGGTGCTTTTTCATCATAGAAACTAAAAGGCGGATAGGGCTGTTGGGTTAGGGCTAAATTCGCATCATAGAAAGCCTCAATGGTTCCAATATCTGCCCAATAGTCATCATAAAGATAGGCTTGTAAATTGTGATCATGAGAAGACGCGGGAATAATTTCCTTGCCAAAATCGGTCGCCGAGGGATAGGCATCCAATAAATTTGTTAAAACTTCTTTTTTAAAGACATAAATTCCCATCGAAGCAATATAGGGATTCTCTTTGGCCTTATCGGCTGTCAGTCCCAACAAAGTCGTATCAACCTGCATCGCCTTGAGCGCATCACCTTTAGGCTTCTCGGAAAAGTCCACCACTCGACCAGCTTGATCGATTTTCATTAATCCCAACTCAGGGGCTTGTTTCTCATTGACAGGGACAACAGATAGGGTAATGTCCGCATTAGTTTCCCGATGCCGTTGGACAAATTTACTGTAGTCCATGCGGTAGAGATGATCTCCTGACAAAATGAGATACTCATCTACGTCCCATTCCTTAAATAGCCAAAGGTACTGACGCACTGCATCGGCTGTTCCCTGGAACCACTGGGGGTTGTCCGCCGTTTGTTGGGCTGCCAAAACTTCCACAAAGCCTTCTTGAAAACCCGCAAAATTATAGGTACGGGTCAAGTGACGATTGAGGGAAGCAGAATTAAACTGGGTCAGGACATAAATTTTGACAATTTCCGAGTTAATACAATTACTCACAGGAATGTCAATTAATCGATATTTACCTGCTAGGGGAACGGCTGGTTTCGCTCTGAGTTTCGTCAAAGGATAAAGACGGGTACCCGCTCCACCGCCAAGAATAATCGCTAAAACTCGTTTCACAAGAAGACCTCACGACTGCCTATTACACCTCTCAAGTCAAGTTTAGGACTGTAGGGGACATCTGCAAAGTAACCGGAGCCGAAAAAAGGAAAAATCTTCTGTTGATGGCTTCAGGAAACAAATACTGATCCCTCAGGGTCATCCCTAGGACTTCCTCCTATCTATCGGCTGTATTAATTGTCGCGTTTTTGCTATGCGTCCTTACGGTTATTTGTCGTTTTTTTTAATCCCTTTGCTCTGTTCTCCTCTGAGGGCGATCGCGGCTCCGACTCAATTTCAGAATGATGATTGTTTTGTGGTGGCCCAGGGGACGGAAACCCAACGATTTGGCAGTAATGGTCAGAATGGCATCGGCGGGGAAGCTGGGAAGAGTGCCTTAAATGCCGATAATTTAACGGTTTTTGCTGATGGTTCACCTTTAACGCTCAATTTGGCTGGGCGAGATGGGGAAAACGGTCAAAGGGGGGGGGATGCAACGGCAGCGGACTGCAAAAATCAACCAGAGAAAGTGAGTTATGATCTTCGCGCCCCGGATGGAGCCAATGGGGGCAATGGGGGTAACGGCGGTGATGGGGGTAATGGGGGATCTATTAGTATTTATTCGACTAATCCCAGTAATCTGCGGCAAATTTTTGTGAATGCGGCGGGGGGAAAAGGCGGTCAACCAGGGGCCGGGGGGCTAGGTAGTCAGGGCTGCAATTGTAGTAAACCCTATTGGACAGTGGAAACCTGTTCTGGGAATCCAGGGGATCCAAATTATCGATGCAGCACTAAAGAATTTCGTTGTTTCAATGGCCGTAGCGGCGTGAATGGCAACGCTGGACTCTTAGGACGGGATGGCTTGCCAGGCAAATTAACCTTGATTAACCTGAATAAACCCTTGGAACCGGATAAGCCTTCAGCCACTGTTACCATGGCGACCTTGAAGGATCAGGGTTTTACGCTTTCTAAAAATCGCTGGGAAACTCGTCAGGGGGCGATCGCCTTATTAGCCCCTGGTTCGGTCGTGGTGGATGAGTATTTAGCGTTAATCGAAAGAACTGAACGCTCTTTTCTGTTGATCTGGAATGCACCGCAAGCCTTTGGTAATTTTGCCGATAGAAATTTAACCTTGACCTTAAATGATCAACAGGAAATCAATGTGACTTTGCCCTCTGATATTTGGTGGGAGGGAACGACTCAAAAACGGAATATGGTGACAGAATTTGTGGTTTATAATGCTATTTTAGCCGGGGATGCGACCCGTTTAGAGGAAGTGGCTTTGGCAGGTAATGGCAATGATCTCAAGTTAATTCTGGCAGACCGGGCCGATAAATCCAATCTGATTGCGACCAAATTTAAAGTTAAGTATAGTATTACCCAATCGGATCCTCGTTTTCGCCCAGTTTCAGATTATTCTACAAAATATACCGGCGATCTTCCCGATGATTTAGTCACCATTAACGGCGATCGCTTTACCTTAAATATTGGTCAATTACCTATTCCCGCCGAATATTTAAAGCCTAACTTAGGGGTAGAAATCGAAGTCTTAGCGACACGGACATTTTCAGGCTATTCTGCTAGTCAAAAATTAGTCATCACCGATATTATTGGCCCTTCGCGGGGAGTGCCGATGTCCCCAAGCGTACCTCAAACGCCCGCTCTGCCGGCTGCGGCCCCCTTCCCCAGTAATGCTCCCTCGCTTCCCACTGCTCCCACGGTTCCCCGTATGCCAACCTCTCCTCCCTGGCCCACCAATCCTTCTTCCTTTCCCATGCCCCGATAAGGTTTTCAGGTCAAAATTAAGCGGTTCTCAAGGCCACGATGGGATCAAGTTTAGCGGCGCGTTGGGCCGGAACCACCCCAAAAAAGAGGCCAATACCGCCAGATATCCCCAAGGAAAGAGCGATCGCATTGCCAGAAACAGTGGCGGATAGGGGAGAAATCAGACCGATCACGCCCACAATGCCACAACCGGCCGCAATACCGACCACGCCTCCCACTGCCGAAACAATGACGGCTTCGATTAAAAATTGAATCATAATATCCTGACTACCTGCCCCGATCGCCTTACGGAGTCCAATTTCCTGGGTACGCTCAGTGACGGAGACCAGCATAATATTCATCACCCCAATACCGCCCACAATCAGAGAAATGCCGGCGATCGCGGCCAACATAATGGTTAAACCGCCGGTAATCGTACCAACAATATCGAGCATTTGTTTAGCCGTTTCCACCCCGAAATCATCTTCATCATTTTGGATTTTGTGACGCAGACGGAGTAAATTCTCAATTTGAAATTGGGCCGCCCGAATATCTTCCGGTTTCTTCGCTTTGACGTTAATCCAACTCACTTCGATGCCATAGGGAGAAGTCCGACCCACAATTTGACTGATCATCGTATCGAGCGGAATAAAAACCGATTCATCTTGATTGCTGCCCATAAATGATCCCTTCGACTCCATCACCCCCACAACTTCAAAGCTAATATTGTTGACACGAATTTGTTGACCAATGGGATTTTGGGTCTTGAAAAAGCGATCGGCAATTTCAGTCCCAATGACAGCAATCCGTTTACTACGCTCTAGATCCAGTTGATTGAGAAAACGCCCTTTGTTGACATAATAACTGCGAATACTTTGATAGTCTGGCGTTGTGCCGATCACCATGCCATTAGTATTAATATTGCGAAAACTAATTAACATCCGTCGGTTAATTTCCGCCGCTACACCATCCACCGTTGGAACCTGGGCGGCGATCGCCTCTGCATCACTCAGGACAAGAGTACGAGGTAAATCAAAGGTAGCATTGCGCGCTTTACGAGAACCGGGCAAGACAAACATCACATTCGGGCCCAAAGCCGATAATTTATCCGTTGCCAACTTTTGTGCCCCTTCCCCAATGCCAATCATGGCCACCACCGAGGCATTGCCAATAATAATTCCCAACATGGTTAAAGCACTGCGGAGCTTATTGGCCATGAGCATAGAGGAAGCCATTTTTAAACTTTCTACAAACTCCATAGTGTATCGAGGGTAAAGGACTGGGGAAATAGGGAAATTAGCGGGAATTATCTTACTTATCTTTATTTTTATCTGATTGCGGATCTTGACTACCTTCGGGAAGGTCAATAAAAACCCGTTGCCCGCCGTCTATTCCTGACAGAATCTGGGTTTTGTCATCTAAGACCAGACCAATTTTAACGGATTGAAATTTGGGTTGGTTATCTTTACCCGGA
>JAYKJI010000047.1:0-4400 GCA_035285405.1 Snowella sp.
GGGTTTCTGTTAGTTAGCGATAGCTTGAAGGCTTACCCCATAAGAGAGCTAGAGTTTAGAGCCTGTAAGACTTTTGCCAGAGTCCCAGAAGAGCGATAACTTGAAACTGAGCAGTTTTTCTCAGGTACTTATCATACTAAATCCTGTTTAAAAGGTATAGTAGAGTTGGGAGTACTGGAACAGGGAGAAACAATCCCTAACTTGGTTTTTAAAGTTTGATTTAGATTACCCTACCACTTCAAAGGCTTCTCCTTCTAAACGGAAGTTGGGGAAGTTGGCGAGAATATTATCCTTCTCGGTTGGTCCGGCAAATAGATAAGTTCCTGGTACACTACTGTTTTGAAAGCGATACATTTGCGTTCCCAAGTTTCGGCTCGAATCCAAGGCGTAGAACGCTACACCTTCTTCTTTAAAGCTGGGAAAGTTTTGGCGGATGTTTGCCGCTTCCTCTGGACCAGCAAACAGGTAAGTACCTGGCCTTTGAGTATTTTGGAAGCGAGTAAATTGCAACAAATCGTCGTTCGGTTCAATCCCTACCCGAAAAGCTATCCCTTCTTCCTTAAACCCGGGGAAGTTTTGCCGAATATTGGCCGTTTCTTCAGGGCCAGCAAATAAGTAAGTACCTGGCACACCAGTATTTTGGAAGCGGGTAAATCCAGTATTAAGCTTGTTTAACGAATCTGGATGGTTAGGATTGGGGTTAGGATTAGGATTGGGGTTAGGATTAGGATTGGGAGTCGGAATAGATAATCTCAGACGCAATACCTTATCATTCATTGTTAGGTAAACTATTGAACTATCAGGAGCGGCGGTAACATCTCCGCGAGATATATCAAATGTGGGATTGCCTAAGTTTTCTTGGTAAGCAATAGTATTTAGGGTAGAAGGAAGTGCAATTAATGCTGTTCCCATTATTCCCAGAGATAAAGCTCCATTGGCGAGAACGTAGAAATTCCCCGATGTATCAGCTGTCATGCCAACACTATCAATATCATTGAAGAGAATATTTGGGCGTTCATTAGGTTGAATGCCATCGGCTGCATTAAAAGTAGCTGGGAAAGATACTAAATCTATATGTGTAGTTCTTTCTCCTGGCTCTAAAGTGGGAAGAGTAGTAAGAACTTGACCTTGAGAATTAACTGCTATACCTGGACCTGGAAAGACAACTGTTCCTAAATTAGAATTAGAAGGTAACCTTTGCGCTCGTGTGCCTGCCATGAGTACCTTCGACTCTCCTGGGATGGGTGCTCCATCTAAACCAATACGAATTTTGATGACAAATGGATTAATTCCAGAGTTAGATGCCCCAGTAATAAATAAGTCATAGGCATTGCCAAGCTCCTTAACTGCGATGTCGTTGTATTTAGAAAAATCAGGATGCCCCAGCCAAGACAGATCATGTATCGTGTCGTCAGTAATGTTATAAATAGAACTCCTGTCAAGGCTAAGATTGCGAATATTTGATACCTGAGTGACAGTGAAAGTATTCGGATCGAGACGAAAAATGATGCCGTCATCTCTTAGTCCAAAAATGCTCGTTGAATTTCCCGATGTAGCCAATTTAACAGAAGTAGAGGCCGATCCGGTTGAGAGCCTATTGAGCAGCCTGCCATCAGCAGCAAATTTGATCAGAGAATTGTCGCTGTATAATATGTCAGTTTCTGAAACTAGGAGATTTTGCTGGTTATCGACAACCAGTCCGCGAGGTGCCTTAAAATTGCGGAGAAAGACTTCTAAAGCTTGCTCTAGCCGGACAACTTCTCTATCAATGGTGACAATAACGCTATCATCTTCTGTCTTTAACTGTTGTAATTCTGGCTCACTTAATGTCACTCCCCGCACTAAATCTGAAAACAGTTCCCCTTCATCCCCGGGAGTATCTAAATCAGGATGCAATTTCCAGTCAATGCTGTGTCCCAATTCCTCCAGCACAACATCAACAATTGCGCCTTGATTGTTACTATTTTGTTCGAGGAATTCCCGCGACAGATAAATAGTATAATTTTGTCCAGCAAATGCAGCATTTGCCCCATTAATC
The DNA here is from genome assembly GCA_035285405.1 of Snowella sp. Taxonomy (GTDB): domain Bacteria; phylum Cyanobacteriota; class Cyanobacteriia; order Cyanobacteriales; family Microcystaceae; genus Woronichinia. Next base: position 2,039 of record JAYKJI010000047.1, read on the forward strand.
TCCGAAGCAGAGCGAATCTCGATTTTAGGTAAGACATCAGCATCTGTTTGTGCCAATTGCCCAATGAGTAGTTTAGCCTCATTACCATTCACTGCGTCGCCAAAAGCTAATTGAATTTTTGGGATAAAATCATCACGACTTAGAAATCCCTTTAACCAAGAAGCAGCGGTAGTTAGAGATTGTTCTAGAGGAAAATACAGGTCACTGTATTGTTCGAGTCCCGCAAAGTTGGTGTTTTTTAATAACCTATTCATAATAATCTTCTCCCATCTCAAACTCAAGGGTGCTATGGCGTTTCCTTTGAGATGTGAAACTCAATAACCCTACTCCAGTAGCGAGTCAGAAATCGAGCGCAACCGGTAGCGAGTAAAAACCCCGTCCAGCCAGTTTCGGGGACTGAGGGGGGGAGCTTCTAGACTGATGTTGACAGCGACTGGTTCGCTGGCGATTGCGTGAATGTCCAAAGAGGGAAATGATGTAGCGCACATGGAGGAAATCACCTCCTGAGTTTGAAGATATTTGCTACACTCCCAATGTAACAACCCTGTCCAACCAAAAGCCCCTACCACAATAAACATTTAATATTTATGCAACACGGCTGAGTTTTATAGTCATTTCAATTAAGATTGAGAATATCAATTCCAGAGTTCATCGGGATTTTGTCGGTCTAGACTGTATCAGACTTATCTGAAATGACTATAGATAGTAAATCGCCACTATCTATAGCGTTTTTCAGTCTGCTGAGGTACAAAAGTTATGGGTTTTAGGCAAAAGGTACAAGGGAAGAAAAATATGTGTACCTCACTAGCTTAGGAAACGCTATATAATACAGAGTAGGGGCGGTAACTTGGCGTTGTCAAATCGAAAGATGATCCGAATCAGCTTGAAACTGAAATTACTTTGATAGCAAGGATTGCATTGCATCTTTCATATTCTGATCTGACAACACCGTAACTTTGCCCCCACTGAGATTTGAATCTGACGCGATTTAGCAATTTATCTCGGATGTTTACAAAATATTCACCTCGTAAGCGATGCCGTCGTAACGAAACTGAGGATAGTTCGCCAGGACGTTTTGGTATTCCGCCTGACTAGCGGTATAGAAATGGGTTCCGGGGACGGTCTGATTCGAGAAACGATGTACATCGGTTCCGAGATTAGCAGTCGTGTCGAAGACGTAATAGGCGATGCCATCGTAGCGAAATTCCAGGTAGTTGGCGACGACATTTTGTCTTTCCGCCTCGCTAGCAGTGTAGAAGTGAGTTCCAGGGACGTTTTGATTGGCAAAGCGATGGACGGGCAAGAGATTGTCTCCCGGTTGGATGCCAACGAGGAAAGCAATGCCATCTAATTGAAATTCCGGATAGTTCAACACAACATTCGTAACCTCATCGGCACTGGCGCTATAGAAATGAGTTCCAGGAACGTTTTGATTAGAGAAACGGACGACCGGATTGTTCAATAATTGGTCTTGTTCCATAAATCTCACCGAGGCAAACAAAGCGTTCACCGCAGAACTAACCAGTTGTTGATCGACCACAACTGTTTGTCCGCCAATAGTAATAGTTCTAGGTGGAGAAATCGTAATCGGTTGAGTTACTGGTGGCAAAACTGGAGTAAAGGGTACTGTCACCGGGATCGCAGCTGGCGGCAAAACTGGAGTAAAGGGCACTGCCACCGGGATTGTGGCCGCCACGGCGGTATCCACCCTCATGACACTAGCTTCCTGAGCCTCCATCAGAGAAGAGTCATCCTGATTGTCGAAGGCCATCAATACTGGCGACGCAGTGATCCCACCACCATCAAAAACTTCTTGAGCAGAGTGATCAGGCTGAACTTGTTTATCATCTCCCCCTCTGATCGACTGGTCATCCAATGAGTTTATCGCAATAGGAGATTGAATCGGGTCTTGAAAGGTTGCAGCAACGCTAACCAGTTTTTCTGACCCTTGGATCGGCCCGCCGTCAGGCTCCACAGACAGGGCGGGAGTTACCCCATCCTCAGGCCGACCAATATCTTGTCCGTTGAAATCGCCGATCACCTGGTAAGGGGTTAACCCGTTAATGTTTACGACGTCGGGAACCTCCTCTTGAACCTCAAGGTTAGGTATTAGTAATACAGCATTAGAAATCCTCATGGCGATCCTCCCCGACTTATCGATTCGGACTTTAATTGTTATAAACCGTTGTAAAGATTTACAAAAACCCGCCCGACTTTGGGTTGTGTTCGCTCGAAGATACCTCCGCAGTTTAAGCCCTTTAACAATCCCAGCGAATCTCGTAAATCACCTCTTACTCGTACTCTCATTCTAGCATTTTTAATTCTTGTTTAGTTGTAAGAAATAGGAGAAGATTATGGTTCT
>JAYKJI010000048.1:0-10613 GCA_035285405.1 Snowella sp.
GTTCAAACAGCCAGCAACTTCATCTAACTTTGTTTTCGAGAAAAGTTTTTTAGGCTTTACTAAAACTCCATCCCCTACATTAATTAGGATTAATTCTTGACCCTCTTCCCACTGCTCTCGTAACGACTGAGGAACAGTCACTTGACCCTGACTAGATAGTTTTGTAGTTTCTATTACCAGAATCTTAAAAAAGTTTCTCTATTTGAGCCTAACATAAAATGAGCAGTGCGATCGCACTTAATGACAGCCAGTTACTATTGGTACAAAATCAAGGCTCTCTGGTTTCCATTGCCATAGTTGATTAGTCTTTTCGGGATAATGAGCCAATCCAAATTGGGCCAAAATCATCTGAATAATAACTTCATTAAAATTAGACGGAAAGCGAAACTGTTCCTGGGCGTGATCGAGAAAAAATGTTTTACAATAACGTCCTAAACTTGTTTCTAATTGGGCAATTTGTTGGAGTAAATCAGGAATTTCTCGTAGGCGATCGCCGTGTTTATTTTTAATTAATTGGACAGCATTTTGAAAATGAATTCCCTCGTCTATGACTAACTGTTTACCAATGCGGGCGATCGCGGGGCCATAGTGACGATAAAATTCCCACAAATCCCGACGATAGGAAATCGTTGAGCCTAATTCATCAAATAATAAAGCGACTAAAATCGTAAATTCATCGGTCAAAATTGCTTGAATCGGTTCAATTTCATGACTTCTTTGGGCAAAAGCCTGATTCATTTCTGTAAAACTAACCCCAGCAATTAACCGAAAAACCCGCCGTAGAGCTTCATAGTGTTTTTGTTCATCGGCAAACCATTTGGCCATCATTTGCCAAAATTCAGTAGTAAATTCAGCTTGTCGGGCCAAGAGATAATTAAAAAGAGGTTGACTATCACCCTCACTATAGACATCTCGACTTAACAATAAACAGAAATTATGGTGTAAATCAGAATCTATTTTTTCTAATAATTGGCTAGATAATTGATAATTATTAGGTAAAATTTTATCTAATTGCCAAATACTTTGTTTAAATTTTAATCCTCTAGTAATACAGCAAGTTGCGTTATCTTCGCGTAAGATTACGACTGAATGATATTCCGCCCCTATAGTGTCCCGATTATTAGCGTAAAGTGTTATATTATGTTGGGAATTGCTCATTGTTACTTTATTAAAAATTAATAAAATTAAAACAACTTTAAATAATGCCTTGATCAGAGACAATATGCGGAATAATTAAACAATGACGACCCGTAATGCGTCCGCGATCGCCGCGAATAATAACTCCTGCCGCTTCCCCATTTTCTAAACCTCCCACTAACCAACTGCCAATTACATAATGATAATCCTGGGCGATCGCTAACGGTACATATTCCTGCACAATAAATCCTTCTTGACCATAGCCCAGGTGATCGCGTTCCTCTAGGGCTGACCCCAAACCCGTTTGTAATGAAGTTCCGACCCCTTCTAAGCCTAGCATCGGCTTTTTAATATGAGTATCTAAAATTAAACGAGTCGCCCCTGGGGAAAGGTCTTGTTCAAAATAAGTTGGTAAAAGGTAAGAAGCATAATCGGGATGGTTTTGAAATAATTGCCACAGATAAACTAGAGAACCTTTATTAGAAAGTATCTGTTTCCAAAGCGGTTCAAAAAATTTAACTTGACCCGATTCTAAATTGCGGGCAAAAATATCAGTCATGCCAAAATTTTCCACATCATTCTGCCAATCCGACCAATCATAAATTTTCCATAAAAATTCTATTCTTTCATTACAATGATCGACAATATAACCCTGATCATCAATACCAATTCCTCTTTGAATAACATCTCCCCGCTCGTCTAACTGATCCCGAAGATAAACTATCTGACAATATTGCTGAGGATCAATTTCATCCTGAATAATTTGAATTAACTGCGCCGCCATTTCCCTATCTTCATCCAATTTTTCATCTACTAGAAAAGAAAAGATTTTCCCTTTAATACGGTATTCTTGAATAATATATTTTAATTGTGTAGCGACCTTATCCCAAAAGTCATTAAATTGACTGGCATCTTTGGGTAAAGAGTGATTAGATTTGTTTAAAATATCCTGCAACCAATTCCATTAATAAACCTGTTCGCAACCTAATAGGGGCGTTTCGGCATTAATCTCGATCATTTTGAGACTATTGCCCATTTCTGACATGACTAAATCAAAACGCAAATAGAGCGATAAATCTTCCGGTTCTGTACGTTCCCAGGATAATTTAATCGCGTCCCAATAGGCAGGATGAATTTTTAACGTGGCAAACCTTTGATTGATCTCACCCTCTTTTTGTTCAGTAAAAAACCAATCTAGATAGTCCTGACACATTGCCCTAAAGCTTCCGTTGCCTCCGCTAAAAAGGTCTCTTCTTCGGTCGAAAATTGAATACAAAACGGCTGTTTTAAGGCTTCTACCCAATATTGTTGGGAAACATCACTCAACACCTCTGCTTGATAGGCATTGTTGAGAATATGCTGTTGCCAATAGGAACGACGGTGAAAAGGAATAACGCGCATAATTAGTCTCTAATGAAAACCCCTGGTCAAAATCCATTAAGTCTTGCTTTTTAAGGGATATTTAGGGGGATAAAACCTGATTACGTGAGAAGTTTATTTGCCAATCCCCCCCCGTCCAGTGGCTTTATAGGTGGAACCAAAACCCGTAGAAGAACGACCGCGAATAATGCCTGAACCTGTTGTCCTAGTCGGGCGGGCGGGAGCTGTAAAACGGGTATGCTGGGGAACGGAGATTTTTGTGCCGGGGGTGTAGTGAGGCAGACTGCGACCGTAGGGGGTGACTAAGTTACCGTCCTTGCCTTGATAAACCGTACTAGGACGATAAACGCGATGATTGACTCCACCGTAGTAAAAATAAATGAAGTCGGGACTGGGATTATAGGGATAGATAAAGGTTCCGCCAAAGAGGGGATAGAAACCTGAACGGGGTTGACCATCATTTTCGGTTGCACTAGTACACTCTACGCCTTCTGCCTGGCATTGTTCCAATGTGTCATAGATGGGGGCATTCTCTTCGTGTTCTCGTCGTGCCAGGGCTAGTTGAGCTTCACAATCTTCCGGTTTGAGACTGGGAGCGATTGGTTCTACGCTACTTTTTCCTGCGGCAAAGGCCTGTTGTTGGGCTTGATAATCCTGTTGTTGTTTGGCTAAATCCTGTTGACATCCACCTACATTTTCGTAAAACACAGCATCTATCGGTTGATCGGCGATCGCATCATTGGGCTGAACTTCATTGACCGCAGAAATATCGGAATCGTCACTACAACTGCCGGTTAAAGTGGCAACAAAGGCAGCTAGGACTAAATGGCTCAGAACTTGTTTGCGGCGGATTGGTATAGCTTTCACGGCTTCCACTGTTCTTTGTCCAACACTTAAATTATGGCATTTTTTATTTTTTGTTTTCTACTTCTTAATAAATTTTTACACCCCCTTCGGCTTTTTAGCAGATCGGATAATTTGTCTTTACCGGCGGCGATCGCCTCGTCTTTCAATAAATCCGAATCGGGCAAAAATTTTCATGTCAATGGCAACCTATGAATGCGTCGATTAATTTATTAGAGACCTAAATCGATCAAAAAATTTTAACTGAAATGTTACTCAAAGATAAGTGAAGTTTCTGACAAAAAGATTAGAAAAGTATAAGGAGAAAAGAATTATTTTTAATTTAATAACCCTGACTTTAGCTGACTTTAACTTATGTTTATTACAACATCAATAACACCACCAAAATTGAGACACAGACCGACAAGGTTTGTGATGTTATCCTTGGTATTTCGGCAATCAAGGCTAACTCGGCGATTGCATACTCCATTAGCCAAGCGCGTTGCTACCCCGTTGGGACTTTTCTCTGAATGAGGGTAAGGAGCAGATTAACTAATTCACACAACCTAGACTCTCTCTGGTTGCTACTCCCGTCACTGGATTAACACCACTGGCACGTTCACACATCAATTTGATTTGATAGGCATCAATCACGGCATCGGTAAAATCGGCTCCGGTAATAATGGCATCATAAAAACGACTCCGAGTGGCGATCGCGGCTGTCAAAATTGCATTGGTTAAATCCGCAGAATCTAGGGTAACTCGGTCAAGTAGAGAAGAGGATAGGTTGGCATCTCTGAGATTAGCTTGCAGTAAAATTCCTTCCGTTAAAATTGAATAGGAGAGATCGGCTCCTTCAAAATTAGTCTGTCGCATGTCTGCCGCCGCAAAGACCCCTCTGACAAGATTTTGATGGGAGAAATCCTGTCTAGCCAGATCTCCATAGGTATGATTAACCGTTTTTTCCTGGGCTAAAACGGGACTAGCGGTTAACAGAATAAAGGCGATCGCCAAAACGACAATAATAATGGCTTTAAGGCTGGTAAGAAGACGGGGTTGATTCATAATTGAGTCTTGGGGCTTCACTTCTCGTTGAATGCCAGACAATCAGCAGTTTAGCGTAATCTAAGCTAAGTTAGACGATAATAGACTGATTTTAGATAGTCCATTACGCTATACTCAAGGGCGATCGCTGAAAGTATTTTCCAGCATGAAACCTTAAGCAGGACGTTATGGTTCTATCCGAAACAAAATGATTTCAGTTTATATTCTGACCTACAACGAAGAAAGCGAAATTGCTGGTTGCATTGAATCTGTCGCAGCCCTTACGGATGACATTATTTTGGTAGATTCCTTCAGTACCGATCAAACCACAGCGATCGCGGCCCAGTATCCGGTAAAAATCTATCAACACGCCTTTGAAAGTCATGGTAAGCAACGCACCTGGATGCTTCAGGAAATTGCTACTCAATACGAATGGGTTTATATTTTAGAGGCAGATGAACGCATGACCCCAGAACTTTTTGCCGAATGTGTCACCGTCAGTCAATCCTCTCCTGCTAAAGCTTATTATGCTGCCGAGCGAGTCATGTTTATGGGAACTTGGATACGCCATAGCACCCAATATCCTCGCTATCAAATGCGTCTCTTTAAAAAAGGAACGGTTTGGTTTAGCGACTATGGTCACACCGAACGGGAAGTCTATGAGGGCCCGGTTGGCTTTTTAAAAGAAACCTATCCCCATTATACCTGTGGTAAGGGACTGAACCGTTGGATTGACAAGCATAACCGTTATTCCAGTGATGAAGCCAAGGAAACACTTCAGCAGTTAGCCCAGGGTCGCATTAATTGGTCACAGTTATGGTTAGGAAAAACCGAGGTTGAACGTCGTCGAGCATTAAAGGATTTATCTCTTAGAGTGCCGTTTCGTCCTCTTATTCGTTGGCTGTATATGTATTTTATTTTAGGGGGAATTTGGGATGGTAAAGCTGGTTTTGCTTGGTGTACTTTACAAGCATTTTATGAATATTTAATTTTATTAAAGGTGGAAGAATTAAAACAAGAAGCGAATCAATCTGCTCCTCATCATTCCTAATCCGTCAGGGTTTTCTTGGCAACCATTTCAGATGATTGTGAATTTTAACTAAAAGTATTTGCCCTTAATGCCATGAATACTATTGACTATCTCCGCATCAGTCTGATTGACCGTTGTAATTTTCGTTGCCAGTATTGCTTACCGGAAGGGGCTGAACTAGATTATATTTTAAAACAAGATTTATTAACCAAGGGTGAATTATTTTCCCTGTTAAGAGAGGTTTTTATTCCCGTCGGATTTCGTAAATTTCGCCTTACGGGAGGAGAACCCTTATTACGCCCTGATATTGTGGAAATTGTGGCGGAGATTGCTCATTGGCCAGAAACAGAGGATTTATCTTTGACAACCAATGGTTTTTTTCTAGATCAATTAGCTTCTCAACTTTATCAGGCAGGATTACGGCGCATTAATATTAGTCTGGATTCCCTTAACCCCGATACGTTTAATCAGATTATTGGCAATACAAACGGCGATCGCTGGCAAAAAACCTGGTTAGGGATTCAAAAAGCTTATGAGGTTGGTTTTGATCCCTTAAAGTTAAATGTGGTGATTATTCCCCATATAAACGATCACGAAGTTGAAGCCTTGGCCGCTTTAAGTATCGATAGAAATTGGCATATTCGTTTTATTGAATTTATGCCCATCGGCAATAGTGCTCTGTTTCAAAAACAAGCCTGGATTCCCTCAGAAGAACTTCGTCAACGTATTCGTCAACAATGGGGATTAGAAACCGCTCAGATTAGAGGCAATGGCCCTGCCGATGTGTTTCAAATTCCAGGAGCCAAGGGAACCCTCGGTTTTATTAGTCAAATGTCAGAATGTTTCTGCGATCGCTGTAATCGAATGCGACTATCGGCAGATGGTTGGTTACGACCCTGTTTACTCAATGAAACAGGACAACTAGATTTAAAAACGGCTCTGCGCTCCGGTAAGGATGTTGGGTATCTACAGGAAAAAGTTAGGGACTTATTAACCTTGAAACCGGAAATTAATTTTAAAGAACGAGAATCTGGTACAGGGAATAGTCTGTATTCTCGCACGATGTCCCAGATTGGAGGGTGAGGGGAGATGGGGGAGACTGGGAAGATGGGGTAATCAATGATAGATCTCTAAATGGAGGACATAATGACCTAAACAAAGTTTGGCTGACCAGAGTTCGTATTCAACCCGTAAAAATTCCGGTAGGATATCTCCCGTTAAGGTAAGGTCACGGGTAAAGTTGCGTAATCGAAAGGAGTCACTTAAATGTTGATTGCCTTCATTGAGCCAGTAGCGACTAATACCATAGACTCCTTTTTCCCAAAAATGCCGATAGGAAAATTGGCTATTGCCCTGTAAGGTCAAAATAACCCGATTGGCCGAAATTTCTAGCCAGAGCAATTGGGGCGGGGCAGGCATTACAACGCCTGGATTGACTCCCACAACGACTTCCCGCGATTGATGCAGTAAAAGGTGGAAACGTCCCTGCTCTTGCTGATAGAGGGTTGCCGCTGTCTCTATGGTGGAGAGAATGGGTAAATCGGTGGAAATCAGCGACAGGCAAACCGGCAGACGGTGGTGAGTCAACATAGTAAGAGGAGAATAGCGTTCTACTTATAGGATAAAACCCAACGGCGATCGCCGACAATAGCTGCGACAATACAGAAGGTTGAGGGGTCAGAAAAAAATATTGTCAACCCCATTGCAAAATTTCCTCAGTTATTGTTATGATGTATGACTGTTGCAACCATTCCTCGGTAGCTCAGTGGTAGAGCGGTCGGCTGTTAACCGATTGGTCGTAGGTTCGAATCCTACCCGGGGAGTTCTCTTTAAGTTATGTATAAATGTCTAGTTCTTCCCTAGATATTCGTCGTAAGTATTTTTTCACTGAATATCATTCCGAACGCCATTTAAGGCAGCTAGGGCAATCCCGATCGCATCTACACTGTCATCAATAGGAAGATCTTCCAAGTCAAAAAACTGCTGGATCATTTCCGCTACTTCAGCTTTAGTGGCTCTGCCGTTGCCCAAATGACATTTCCAACTCGATTGGTGTAGCAGAATCGGCAAGCAATGACCTTCTCGATAGATGACTAAATTGATCACCCCAACCGCTTGAATAACACCTCCTGCCGCCTTGATCTGACGACTAAAAAAAGGCATTTCCATCGCTACTTGATCGGGTTTAAACTCCGCTATTAGAGCACTAACATCCTGTTCAATTTCCAATAGTCGGGCTGGAGTCGGCAAACTTTTGTCGGTTTCCATCGTGCCATAGTCGAGTAATCTAGCCTCACTCTGTTCATTGCCTTCTAATATTGCCCAGCCAATAATGGCCAAACCAGGATCAATCCCTAACCAACGGCTATTCATCGAATATTGGACTCCTAAGATTGCTAATATTGCTGACTGAACCGATCGCCTCTAGGCTAGAGTCTAATGAGGATAGGTATTTTCGATTTCAGCCTACTATATTTCTGTGAACGTTTTTCTAAAAGTGCTATCTATTCTTGTTTTTATCCCGTTGCCAGGGATTTTCTTCGTGCAGTCTAGCTCGGCGGCGATCAACAATAAAGATATTACTCAAGCGTCTCAAATTTTCTGTGATTCTCTCAAGGCTGGTAAATCAGTACCGGATGCCAACGACGCAGCAACTGATTATTTAGCCAGTCAGATGAATAAAAAAGACAAGTTTAACTATGCTATTATTCGCCAACAGATGCGGCAGGGCATCATGAAAATTTGTCCAGAGCAAGCTTCCAAAGTTCGATCAGCTCAACAAAATTAAGCCGGCAACGATCAATTGAGAAGGATTTCACGCTATCTCCGCGATCACCCCAATTGTTAAACATCGTACATTCCTCTTATTATAAGGCTTGGGATGTCATGAAACCCTAGATTTAGCATTGCTGGCCTTCTTCTTAACTTCTCTCATCATTGTCATTGTCTGTTATAATGGATTATCGCTAGAAGCGGCGGCATAGCCAAGTGGTAAGGCAGAGGTCTGCAAAACCTCCATTCCCCAGTTCAAATCTGGGTGCCGCCTTAAGTTGACATGTATATTCACACATTATTTGCCACGTCAATTCAAAAATGAAGTGCATAAACTAGAAGTTTGACAGAGAAACGAGAGGGCGATCGCTGTTGTGGAAAGTTTGAAGGAGCAATCGCTTTTGGGAATAGTTAAGGTGAGCCCGTTGAAGGGCAGAGATCAGTTAGACCCTAAATCCCTTCAGAAACCGTTGACTTTCGCTCTAGTTTACCCCAGCCCACAATTTGTCCTTGAATCGCTTTTAAGCAGGATTTGATCGCAACATAATACATTAACTGACGATAAAAGAAACGTTGAGGAAGTAACCAAATAATTAATTTCCAATCCTCTTTCTGTTCTAAGGTAAATGCAACAAAGGCCGCAAAGAAATCGATAGCAAGAAATAGGCAGTAAAAAAACAACATATGCTGTATCGCGTCTGGTGAAGGCGTATCAGGATGTTGACTCTGTTGCCAACTAGTCCAAATAAGTGACCAAACCATGAGTAAATCCATGAGGGGTGAAATTAAGGGGAAAACGATCTGAAAAATGAACAAGTTAGGTAAGGCAAAGCTCCCTAAAGCTCCATAACGGGGGCGTAATAAAGTGTGACGATGTTTCCAGATGGCCTGTAGGGTGCCAAACATCCAACGGAAACGTTGTTTTAAGAAGCCATTAATGGTGTCTGGTGCTTCTGTTAAGGCGATCGCTCTTTCCTCGTAGTCCACTTTATAACCCATTTCTAGAATGGCTAGAGTCAGATCCGTATCTTCGGCTAACGTGTCATTAACAAAACCTCCCGCCTTAAGAACGACCTCTCGTCGCCAGGCCCCAATTGCCCCCGGAACAACACAGATGCAATTGAGAAAACCAAAAGCCCGCCGCTCTAAATTCTGACTCGTGATATATTCTAAAGCTTGCCAGTAGGTCAAAATATTGATCCGATTTCCCACTTTGGCATTGCCAGCGATCGCCCCAAGGTGAGGATTACTAAAGTGGCGAACTAATTTAGCTAAAGCATATGGATTTAAGACCGTATCCGCATCTAGAGTAACAATAATTTCCGCATCGGTATGGGCAATTCCAAAATTTAACGCTTCGGACTTACCCCCATTAGGTTTAGAGAAAATGCGAATTTGTGGATGGTGCTCAAAATGATTGAGTAAAACTGAATAGGTTTTGTCTGTTGAACCATCATCAATAACAATGATATTAAAATTCGAGTAATGGGAACGCAAAATTGAATTAATGGTTTTGACAATTACTTTTTCCTCATTAAAGCCAGGGACAAGAACACTGACACAAGGTTAATAATCCATTAAATAACCACACTTACGTCGTCTATACCATTCATAAAGAGCTAAACCAATAATCAATAACAAACGGCCGACACTCAGACTAATACCGATCACAAAAGCATAATAAACGACCAGATTAAAATCATCAAACATACGGAAGCCAATCTTATCAAAATCTACTAAAAAGCGATCACTCTTGGGCACTAACGGCATTACCTGAGTGCGAGGAAGTCCAATTAATTGAGAGACTGTTACTAGCTCAAAACCCCTTTGTTTTAAGCCTTCAATAATTTTGGGCAAAGCTGCAACCGTTTGGGAGCGATCGCCACCACTATCATGGAGTAAAACGATGTTACCAATTCCACTTTCTGCCTGCCGAAGGGTTTCACTAACAATTTTATTAATGTCTGGATTACTCCAATCCGACGGATCAATCTGCATCCCCACCGTGTAGTAGCCTAAACGTCCGGTGAATTCAAGAGGTGCTACTTGATCAGGCGTTTCCGGTTCCACATCTTCGGCGTAGGGGGGGCGAAAAAGCACCGTTCTTAATCCCAATTCTTCTTCTAAAAGACGTTGCGTTGAATTAAGTTCTAACTCCAATTGACCTTGAGAGGCTTTAGCAATGTTGGGATGGGTAAAAGTATGACTACCAATTTCATGACCTTGATTAATAATTTGATGGAGCAAATCTGGTGCTAAACTGCCATTCATACCCACAATAAAGGTAAGCGTTCAGGGGGGTAGCACATTTACCAAAATACTTAAAACCCTTGTATAGCAAGGGATAGATGAGATTCATGCGATGGGATGATTTCGCTTAAGCGGTCTAAAAGGCGATCCACAACTT
>JAYKJI010000049.1:0-23709 GCA_035285405.1 Snowella sp.
GAGGAGTTTTGCACCTGCTTGAAAGTAGTCCTTGGCTTGCTGGATTTCTTGAAGATTCATCGATTTTTCCTTTTTTCTTATTTTTACAGCAATTTTCTCATCTCATGTCACTGAGTATTTATACTCAATGCAAAAGCGGGATGCTCCCGGGGGACGTAAGCAGAAAAAAAAAGGAATGAGAGACATCTCATTCCACAATAATTCACTTACATATCTTTTACAGCATTTGGGTTGGTTGATCCGATACGCAATTAATCCAGATACAGGCCAGCCCTACAGGTTCTCTGAGTTAACCCCAGAAGTACTCTATGACATAAAAGTGTTACAGGCTTACTTAGATTGGCATATTAATGTCAGACATAACGGTAATTGTACCGCTCGAAAAGTTTGTAATATCGCCATCAAACTGTCCCAATGGAGGTTACAACAATCGGTGGGGATTCGTCGAGAAGATGCTCACCCGACTATTCAACCGTTAATGAAACTCCGGAGTCAATACAACCCCAACGAGGGTCACAGACCTCGAACTTCCGTTACTGCCATTGAACAGCGGATGCTGGAACATGCCGAATGTGAACAAGTTGTTGCTTATTTACGAGCCAAAGCGCTTTATTTTGAACAACAATTTAAAGACGGACACGAGACGCGAGAGGTCATGGAAGATAACTGGATGGATTATCTGATCATTGCTCTCTTGACCTATGGTGGGATGCGTATCCGAGAAATCTGTGAAATGGCACTCAATCAGAAGCGTCTTTACTTTAATCAAAGTGATGGTTGTTATTGGTGTGACTTGTTACCGGCTGAGCATAAGACGTCCGGCGACCGAGATTATCCCCTTTTCCCGGGTCCATTACAGGAACAGTTGACCAGCGACTTTACCTATTATTTCAAGTCAGTGCGACCTAATTTACCCCATGCTTTTGTCTTCTTTAAACGACTAAAGTCATGCCGGGGAAAACCCGTTAAAAAACTGTCCTACATCGTTAAACGCATCATGTTCAACGCCAGTTGTGAACTCTTTGGTGAGGAGCAGGCTAAGGGAATGAATCCTCACGATTTTCGTCGTTCCCTAGCCACTTGGTTTGCCCATTATGGTCGCATGGAAGATGTAATGATTTTCGCTCAACTATGCGGACATTCCCCTGACATGCTGCTTAAGCTTTATGCCCAAGTTCGGTCTCGGGAGCAAACCAAACAAGCGCCCGCTGCTTTCAATCGCACAGCCGCCCGGGAACAGGCGCTAAAGCAATCGGGCACCAATCAAGATGTTCGAGTAACGTTGAAACGCTTTATTGATGGGGCTACGCCGGATACCTTGACTAAGTTACTGGTGATCGTGGAAAATTCTTTCCCTGCCTAATAACCCCTTAATGCCACCCTCTCGACTCTCTGAATAGAGAGTCTTTTTTGTGAGCACCTACATTTCAACCCTATTATTTTCACTATCCATAGGAAATATGCCTTTTTGATCGATATCAACTTGGAAGACGATGTCGTTAATTAAATTCTTTTCCTTGCTGTATAAGGCTTTCACATCGCGTATTTCCTAACTCCTAAGCTAAATCCCACGTTTTTTCCTAAGTAAAGCACTGAGCAAGACGAATTATGTATCTATAATTTTACCCTCTTTTAGGTATTTAGGATTTTCTCTCCATCGAGGAAAGATCCTGAGCCATGATTCCCTTTAACCAATCATTTTTTTGAAAGGCTGATTATGTCAACCCATGATTGTCATTGCTGTCGTCCTCAGATTTTAGATCCTCGCCGTTAGTATCCGTTGAATCTAGATCATCATTCTCAGTCTCTTTGAGTTCCGTTAGTAGTTGCTCAATCTTATTAAGCCAGCCTTCCACTTTCTTCCATTTGCTTTTATCTTTGTCCCACAGCTTTTCCTTAGCGAGTTGTTGACTCAGATGCAGAATTTTTGCTTGGGGGGTGTTCAACTCTTTAGGTTCTTTCCAGGAAACTAACCGTTGCTTGATTTGATTGAGAGATAACCCCTCGGCGATCGCCGCCTGGAGTAACGCTGCCCGTTGCATTTCATCCTTGAGCTTAGTAATCTCCTTCGCCTTAGTGTATTCAATTTTTCCCTGGCGGAGGGCATCGAGAATATCAACCGGTAATTTTAACAACGGTAAACGATTATTAACAAAAGACTGCCAGGTTTGAGTGCCGACTGTCTGAAAAACTTCCATCACCTTCTCGCTTTCCGAGTTACCCATAACGTTATGGGTAACTTTTTTTTTGGACTCATTCTGCATTCGATAGAGTAAGCTGACCACATCTTCAGTGTCCTGTTTGAGCGTGAAAGCCAATAATTTAAGAATGCCTTCCGTCTCTTCCACTGGATTCAAATCCTCCCGCTGAAGGTTTTCCACCAAGGCGATCGCCAACAGAGCCTCATTGGATTGTTCACAGATCATGATGGGGACGCTGAGCAGTTGTAACTGCTCAGCAGCACGATAACGTCGTTCCCCAGCAATTAAGCGATAATACCCGGCTGAATTTTTAGGTTGTACAAGTAAGGGTTGCAAAATCCCATGTTCTTGGATGGATTCCACTAACCCTTGCATCTTGTCCTGATCAAAATAGCGTCGAGGTTGGTCAGGATTAACTTCAATTTCGGCCAGGGGGACACTTTGACTCATATTTTCGCTGTTGGGGCCGTCCATTAACAGATCGACTGTGAGGGGGCGTTGATAGGGTTGGTCACCTTTGTTGGTCATGGCAGAGTCTCAAGATGGGTAGCAATGGCTTCAAAAATCCCTAAAGCCGGGTGTTTGGGTTGGTAGAGAGCGAGGGGACGCATCTGCTCTGTGGCATCGGCAAAGGCTGTCGAACGTTTTAAGGGATCAAAAACTCTCACGAAAGGCGATAGTTGTTCCTGAACCGCTTTGAGAGCCCGCTGGTCTTGACTATTGCTGCTGGAAAATTTCGTCGGTACAATTCCTGCGATGGCTAAAGAAGGATTACCCCGTTTTTTAATCCGATTGATAGTACCCAGAAGCAGGTCGGTGCCTAAATAAGATTTAAACTGGGTTTCGACAGGGACTAAGACATGGGTCGCTGCAATGAGACTGATATAACTCAGAATACCAAGGCTGGGAGGGCAATCAATCAGAATAAAGTCGAATTGGGACTGTATAGGAGCCAACGCATTTTTGAGACGCATTTCTCGAAAGTCAAGATTGACCAGCGCAATCTCCGCAGCACAAAGATTGATATTAGACGGTGCTAAGGCCATGCCATAGAGGTTAGGCAGTATTACCAACGGCTCTTCATTAACCAACGCTTCTAGGACAGTTTTGGTGAGTTCCGCCGCCTCGATGCCCATAAAGCTGGTTAAGGAGGCTTGGGGATCCATATCCACCAGTAAGACTCGATGATCCCGTTGCGCGAGGTGGTAGCCCAAATTTTGCGTGACCGTTGTTTTGGCAACGCCACCGGCTTGGTTAAACAGGGCGATGATTTTTGTCATAAATAAACGTTAGGGGATCTCTGAAAGAGACTAATCTGGGTTACCCATAACGTTATGGGTAAATTCGAGGAAGGGGTAAATAGCGACTGATCATCTAAGTTCTTAAAGCATCAAGTCTATGTTAAAGGTCTATTCTTTGTTAGTCATGACCCTTGGATCATGCTTGAAAGTTTGATCATAGTTTACTTTAATGACTTAATGTCGGGGGGACAAAACCGCCCACGTCCCAAAGGCCGAAAAGACTTTGTTGGGTAAACAGGATTCGGACAATGACATTTTGAAAACAAAAGAAAACCGAGCTAAGAAGAACGATAAACCTGCCACAGGGATACTCGATCTAAAAATGGGTTTTGAAATTTGACTACATGGCCCGACTCATAAATGAATCTGCTCCACACTAGCTGATAAACTCCGCCACAGATACCAACTGGCAAGACTGCGATAGGGCTGCCATCCTTCACCATAACTTAGAACCTGCCGGGGGGTCGGTCGTTCGGGCAATTGGTAGAGTCGTTGAATGGCAATGCGAATCCCCAAGTCGTTGCTTGGTAAAATATCCTGACGCCGGAGACGAAATAACAGAAAAAGTTGTGCTGTCCAGGGGCCAATGCCTTTAATCACCGTTAATCGTTCCATAATGGCTAGATCGTCCCAGGTTTCCAACGCTGATAGGGAAGGAAAGTCATCTTGCAAGGCGATCGCCCAGGTTTTTAAATAACGGGTTTTGTAGCAAGAAATGCCCAAGGTTCGCAACTGTTCAGGGTCAACGTTGGCTAAGGTTGTCGGTGTCCATTGTTCTGGCTTAGCCTCGTCAATAAACCGTTGGAATAACATTTGGGCTGTGACGGTATTAATTTGCTGACCAATAATGCCCCAGGCAATGGCCTCTAAGAGGGTTGTTTGGGGAGGGTGAAGGGTTAACGTACAGACCGGCGATGACGTAATCAGGGAACCCAGTACAGGATCTTGGGTTTGTAAACGATTCAGCGCGTGGTTTAAATCAAGATCGTATAGGGTTGTAACCATCGGTCATAAGAAAAAGTGAAAAGTGATTATGGACAATCTTTGGGAACTTCCCAATCCCCTGCCTTCCCGAGAACATTTTGATGTGTTGCTCCAAACCCCGACCATTACCCTCGAACGGATTATTTCCACGGGTCAAGTGACACCTCTGGATCAATGGTATGACCAGGGGAGGGCAGAATGGGTGGTTTTGCTCCAGGGGTCGGCTCAAATTATCTATGACACCGGAGCAGTGTTCAATCTGGTTAAAGGAGACTATTTGTTGATTGCCGCCCATCAAAAGCATCGTGTTAGCTTCACTAGCCAAGACCCTCCTTGCATTTGGCTTGCCCTCCACCTGGGCTAAATCCCCTCACAAGAAATATCCATCAAAGGGGTGTTAGCCCAACCCTCAAAACTCAATCAAAGCTAAAGCTGCCGTCTTTTCCTGCTCTGACACCTCCAGATAGTGGGCCAACACATTCAAACTTTTGTGCCCACTAATCTTTTGGATCACTCGCAAATTGACCCCCTTGCGACACATCATGGTCAACGCTGTGCGGCGGAACGAATGGGTAGAAACCCCCTGCACCCCAATCCGCTCCGTCGCCGCTTTCAAAATCTTGTGAGCCATCGATGGATGTAAATGAGACCCCACCCGCTTGCCCCGAAACAGATACACCGACGAAAACCGCTCTCGTTCCCCATCCTGACGATAGTCTGCCAATAACCCCTGAAGCGCTGGCGACATGGCCACCGACCGGCTCGCCTTTGTCTTCGTATTCTCAATCCGAAACGTGATTGCCCCTTCTATAATATCCCTCCACTGTAGGGAACAGGCCTCCCCAATCCGACAGCCCGTATAAAGACAAATGCCAAACAACAGGCGATCGCGGGGGGTTAATAACCCCAAGGTAAATAAGTTATGCAATTCCTGCTCTGTTAATACTTTTGCCTGCCCCTGGCGGTTAATTTTCATTCAATAATTCTGACAAAAGATTGATTACACTTCACATTCCCCATTCTACCGTAGTTATTGGAGGAAGATGGAAAGATTTTTCACCACTAATAGAAATTATTATCAATTAATGTCTCCGAGGGAAGTGATTGTGGCGGAATTCATTATTTCTAGATTAGGGACAATAATAGGTTTCAAGGAGATTAAGCTGTCATCACTCTAAGTGGATATAAGATAGAATATAAAGACTGACTCTTTGAATTATGCTGACGGTAGGATTCTTAGACAAACAGACAAAGAAAGAGCTGTAAAAAGCTCTAAAAACTGAAGAGCACGCAGTTACAAGGGAAAGAATATTAATCATATTAGTGAGAAATGAGGGAAAAACCTATGATGAAATATCAGAATTACTAGGATGTTGCAAAAGACAAGTATGGTACTGGTGCAATAATGGAAATCCAAAAGATATAGAAAGCTTAAGAGACCAAAGAAAAAAAGGAAATCATAGGGAAAACAACAGAAGAATATATTGAGAGACTAACAGAGCTAATAATCAAAGAGTCTGAAGAGTTCGATTATAAATTTGGACGTTGGACAGTAGCAAGATTAGCGACTCACATGGAAAAAGAAATGGGTATATTGCTGGGAAATACACAACTGAGAAATAAGTAGGTAGGCACAATTAATTTTCCGATAAATCAAGTCACAGCAAAGCTTTTAAGGATATCCATCTTATATTTAAATCCACCCACCTACTTATTCTAAAAAAAACATTTTGTCTACATCTGGTCAAAGTATAGTCTAGAGCCTCTGTACAAGACAAAACCGTTGAAACCCGAACTGGAAAAGGATTTGAGTCAAAATGGCTGCAATACTTGCTATGCAAGGCTTTTAGAGTTGCTTTCTGGACGAAGTCGCATTTTTTGTCCTGTACTTAGATGCTCTTCAGTTTTTAGAGCTTTTTGCAGCTCTTTCTTTGTCTGTTTGTCTAAGAATCCTACCGTCAGCATAATTCAAAGAGTCAGTCTGTATATTCTATGCTTATATCCACTTGGAGTGATGACAGCTTAAATCGAGACACTAACACAAAAGAAGGGTAATATTTCAAATTGGTGGATTTGCCTGAATTTTATATTCTCCATACTGCTGAATTAACTTTGCTATTAAACCAGTCCATCCAGTTTGGTGAGAGGCACCAATACCTGCACCTATATCTCCATGGAAATATTCATAAAAAAGAATATATTGATTCCAGTTAGGATCATTTTGAAATTGATGAGTACCTCCATAAACTGGTCGATCGCCATGTTCTTCGTCGGGCAAAAAAATCTTGATTAATCTTTCTGATATTTCTGTGGCAACTTCCCATAAATTCATTGTATTAACTGAATGAGTAGGACAGTTAACCTGAAAGTCATAACCAAGTTCATGCCTTAATTCATACAGATAAAGATGAAATTTTTGTAATGACTCAATAATTAAATAATTAACAGGAAACCAAATTGGTCCTCGCCAATTTGAATTACCTCCAAACATTAAACTACTTGATTCAGCAGGTTCATATTTAACTGTTGGTTTACATCGGTTTTCTGTCTCTTTAAATTTGATTTCAAAGGGGAATTCATAGACTTGCTCATAAATCTTAGAAAGGGATCTAATTCCATAAGGGCTAAAAAACTCTGATTCATCAAGCATTCTCGTTAAAATGGAATGTAGTCTTTCTGGATTTACTAATGATAAATATATTTTATTTGAATCTTCTTTAAGATAAATATTGTTATTCGCAATCAAGTCTTGTCGATTATTAATAAACCAATCAAATCTCTTTTTAAAGTCAGACTCTCCTGAATCTAAAGCCTTCCATAAAATTTCTTTGTCTATTCTTTCTATGGCAAACAATGGAATTAAACCAACCATTGATCGCACTTTAAGACTAAAAGGGAAAGATTGACTTCCATCTTCTAAAGCATTATCTGGAATATTAATAACATCATAGTAAAAATTATCTTTATCATCCCATATGCCAACATGATTGTCGCCAACATGATTTAAAGAATCTGCAATTAAGAGGAAATGCTGAAGATATTTAGATGCTAGATGATTATAAATACGAGAATTGGAATTATCTTTAGCTAATTCTGTTGAAATTTTAAGCATATTAAGACAAAACATTCCCATCCAGCTTGTACCATCAGACTGTTCAATACTTGCATTTGCAACCTCAAGATTACTGCGGTCAAAAACACCAATATTATCTAATCCTAGAAAACCTCCTCCAAATAAATTGTTGCCCTTCAAATCTTTACGATTGACCCACCAAGTAAAATAAAGGTTTAATTTAAGAAAAATTTCCTCCAAGAAAGCCCTATCTGCTTTGCCATACATTTTTCTTTCAATTTGATAAACTCGCCATGCCGCCCAAGCATGAACAGGAGGATTAACATCACTAAAATTCCATTCATAAGCTGGTATTTGTCCATTCGGATGCATATACCATTCTCTGGTAAATAGATATAATTGCTTTTTAGCAAATTCAGGATCTATTAAAGCTAATGGAATTGTGTGAAAGGCTAAATCCCAAACTGCATACCAAGGATATTCCCACTTATCAGGCATTGAAATTATATCTTCATTGAATAAATGAGTCCATTGACTATTTCTTTCTTGTTGTCGTTTTGATGGCGGTGCTATTTGCATTGTATCGCCTTTAAGCCAATCTTCAATGACATAGTGATAAAATTGTTTGCTCCACAGCAATCCAGCAAAAGCCTGTCTCTGTATCTGATGAAGCTTTGGAGATAAAGGGTGTTCAAAATAATTAAATGCTTGATAAAATTCTTCGGCTTCTTGTTTACGTTGTGCAAATATCTGACTGAAATCATCACCAAAAGGTACTGTTAGATTTTCCGAGTCACTTAATCGCAAGCGAACAATTTGTTTACCTTGAGCTGCTACTTTGAAGCGATAATAAGCAGCAGCTTTAGTGCCTTTTGGGCTCACATTAACTGCTTTATTTTTTTTATTAACAATATAATCATTGATACCATCTTTCACGTATTGAGAACTATTTTTACCCCAATTAAATCTTTCTCTATTTGTCTCGTTCTCAGTATAAAGTATTTTTTGTGCAGCCTCACAATATAACCACTTTTTATTTAACCCTCGATTTTCCAAACCTATATTAGCAAAATCAGCTTCTACAACTGTATAAGCAGAATCTGATCTCGATGTATGCAATGAAGGTTTATCAAACGACCTAGTATTATTCCATGACCAAGTATTCCGAAACCAAAGAGTGGGAGCTAAGTGAAGTTCGGCCTCTTCTTGACTTCGATTTTCAATCGTAATTTGAATTAAGATATCTTCTGGTGATTTTTTTGCATATTCAATAAAGACATCAAAATAGCGATCATCATTAAAAACGCCTGTATCTAATAATTCAAATTCAAAAGCTTCTGGGTTATCTGATTTTCGCCGACAACTTTCGTTTACTAACTGCTCATATGGAAAAGCTGATTGTGGATATTTATACAAGCCTTTCATATAAGAATGTGTAGGAGTATTATCCAGGTAAAAATAGTATTCTTTGACATCTTCACCATGATTTCCTTCACGGTTAGTCAAACCAAAAAGTCTTTCCTTAAGAATTGTATCTTGACCATTCCAAAGAGTTAAAGCAAAACAAAGCCTTTGATGGTTATCGGAGATTCCTAAGATACCATCTTCGCCCCAGCGATAAACGCGAGATCGGGCATGATCATGTGGAAAAAACTCCCAAGCATCACCGTCTTCACTGTAATCTTCTCGTACCGTTCCCCATTGGCGATCGCTTAAATATGGACCCCATCGTTTCCAATACTCGTTATGCTCTTTATCCGCAATTAATCTTTTTCTCTCTGCTGTGCCATTAATTGCATCAATTATTTTTTGATCAATCATAATAGTAACATTAAGAATATTAATGGGTAGAGAGGGAAAAACATAATCATTTATTTCGATTCAAGACCAAATAATTTTAAATTAGTTTTTGATCTGGAAAAACCCTCCGTGATAATCATTGTATTTAGCGTGAATGATTAAAATCATCTAAGCCGTTAAATTTGGAAGCTTTAAGATAAGCTCTTTATGATTGATTTGGCCGAATGGATTGCTACAGCGATACTGGTTAAGGTTGGATTACTAGCATTTGCTACTGGCAACATACTATTGCCACCCAAATATAAATCTGGATAACCCCAAACTTGAGAATATTGATCAGTGACGCTATCTTCAGGGCTTGTACCCATTCGTGTTAGTCCGTGAATATGTAAAGTTAATCCCGGAGCCATAAAACAGGGTTCTGAGGGAGGTAGGAAACCACCTAATGCACTTGCAGCCCTTAGCATATCTTCCATCATTTGATGTTGTTCGGTTCGAGCTTCTAAGTCTGGATAGTCGAAGTGGAAAGTGGGTTGGGGCATTCCAAAAGTATCCTTATACTTTTCACTAAACGTCACTTTATTTTCTGGCACTTGTTTAATTCTGCCAAACCATCGTAAATCTACAATTAAACGAGGATCTACATTTGGCGCAAGATCCCCGTAGGCAAAAGCGTCTCGGTGAATTTGACAGTGCCAAGGTCTTTGATCAGAGACAGGTATCAAACATTGTGGTTCTGGTTCATTAATTGGCATAGGAATCGGATCTTCAGAATTTCCCTCTTGAAGATGTCTGGCGACTCTCTGCTTAGCATTATCATCAAGATATGGGCTGGTACCATTTCTGATTTGATCGATAAACTTCTGCTTTAGGACTACTTGACAAAAGGCAAGGGGTTGCTCTGATAAGTATAATCCCAGTGGTTTTGGGCGAATATTCGAGTTAAATAGTACCTGAGCTGTTAAAACCGTTCCTGCACAGATAATATATTTTTTTGCTTTAACGTTAATTGTCTTCCACCCCAATAAATCTACAACTTCAGCACTTTCAATCTGACCATTTTGAGTAACAAGCTTAGTGCAACGATGTTCAGGTAAAATCGTCAAATAATCTTTATACTTATCAGGCTCATCTAAAATTGGTTTTAAAATTGTGTCAGATCCACTCCAAACAACTATTTCATCGTTATCTTCTCGGCGTTCACACGCAAGGGGAAGTGGTTGAGGTTGATAAGGGGATTGAAGTTCATCAAATTCTTCTTGGAGAATCCCCATAACCAATTGATGACGAACCGAATGGGAAAAGGGATGGGTGGGTCTATTTTTGCGTGGATGAGTGTTAACGTATTCTTCTGCTAAGTCGTATAAATCATCCCAATCTTGAATTACATTCCAACGTTCGATCTGTGGATGTTGACGAGGTGTAGCACACGTCCAGTGGGTTGCCATTCCTCCAATGGCATGGGTTGCCGCAGCCCCCGGCAAATTATAGGCTTCTTGTTGGTCTGGATTTTGACCGCTTCTGACAAATGGCTTGTTTGGTTGAAAGGATGCAGGATCCCAAGTTAAATTTGGTCTAGCATCAACTGGAATAGATAAAGGACGGATATTACCACGAATAACAGATGCAAATAAATCGACGTTTCGCTGATAGAGAAATGAATTTTTTAAATGTTCCCCTGGGCGTTTAGAAAGTTGAGCACCAGAGTCCACCATCAATACCTTTAGACCTGCTTCAATTAGTTGACGGGCAAAAGTACAACCAACAGGGCCTGAACCGATAATTAATATATCAGCTTCAATTTGTTCAATAGAATGAGGAGAAGTTAACATTTTGTTTCGACTGGGTTTTATTCCACGTTTCGCAGGTTGGCAATAACAATGTATTTTACCAATAATGATAAAACTCTTATTCGATGAGAATTTTATCATTGTTTGCGATCATTATTCAATTCCTGCTATAAGCGTTACGTGCTAAGGGGTGGAGCCATTTTACGGGAAGCCTGCCCGGTCAAGGATTTGTCGAACAATTGATTGTAGGTTTTGGATCGCAAGTCCGACAGGTGAATAGTAGATAACTATTGCTTATGAACTTTAGCCAAGAAACACTGAAGATTTGAGTCTATTTTCCGCTTTATGGTCCAATTTTTACTTTTTTTAGGCATAAAAAGCCTGATACTTACTCCTGAAGACCAAATTT
The DNA here is from genome assembly GCA_035285405.1 of Snowella sp. GTDB lineage: Bacteria > Cyanobacteriota > Cyanobacteriia > Cyanobacteriales > Microcystaceae > Woronichinia. Next base: position 11,559 of record JAYKJI010000049.1, read on the forward strand.
GTGGAGGGTACTCGTTTCGATCGCCAGGGGCAGCAACAAGTGAAGCACTTATATTGCCAAATTGACTCCATTTCCATGTATTAGATTTTAAGAATCTAGTTAAAAACTTTGTGTGAGTCCAATGTTTGGCGGGACTTGGGAATCTCTGTTGTCAAGCAAGGTAAGACGCATTAGTTTCCTGGTGGGAAATTGGGCCATCTTCACGTCTGTTTCACTTCCGAGAACAATGATTTAGGTCTCTTTTACTCTTATCCATCACATCGTTAACCGGCTAAGCATTTCAGCCCCCCCCTCAACATAAGACCTGCAACGAGTTGCGGGGCAATCTGAAGCTCAGTACCCTGGCTAAAAAATGGCAGTGATTGTAGTAAAATATGTACACTTCATAAAGGTTGAGTACGATTAGAGCTAAATGAAATTCACCAAAGCAGGAAGTAAAAAGAAGCTTGTCACTGCCCTTATGTCAGCATATAGAGATGAGAAAGCTTTGGATATGCTGACGCAACTAGAGCTTGATATTCCCTTAAACACAATCGCTCAAGCAGCTAGAACATATCAAGAATCGGTTTTTAATCTGGTTAATTGGGCAGAGAGCCATAATAAAGTTGTCGAGCTTGTCATTGCTGCTTCGCGAGAGAATCCAGGGAACTCGGAATTGCAACAATTTGTATTCGATAATCTTAAAGACCTTTTAGGCGATGCATTTAATCCGATCGATGATCAATTTTTAGATCAATTTTTAAAGAATTTTGTGAACGCCTTGAACAAGCTTCAGGATGTGAAGGTGTTATTTGACGCATTATTTGCCATTGAATATGTAAATAAACATGACATTGAAACCCATCGTGGTGATGAAATGAAGGTTATTCTTCAACAGAGTATGCCCCTTAACGCAATTTGCACCTATGATTTCTTTGATATCTTAAAGTCTTATTCCAGGGATGATGCTAATAGACCTATCATCTTAGATCTAGCCAAAACACTTATCGAACATCACGCTTTGGACTCTTTCCCTCAAGTTAGGGATGATTTGGCATCTGAGATCAAACGGGTGATTGATCACTATAAATTTGAGGTGTCTGAAGCTAAAAGTAGCGTCAGGAAAATCGACGATGAGTATTCAAACATAACGGATATTGCCCTTATGTTGGTTATCTCAGAAAAGGAAACTCAGAGTGAAAAAGATAGTTATGACTGCACTCTGAAGGCATATTTACAAGCTTATAATACGTCTGGTGGTAGAAGCCAATATATAAAATCATATATTTTTGATGAGGTCTACTCGCAAGCTGGAAAGAACTGCAAATTTTCTAAAATAAATGAAGAGTTGAAGGAATTGATTAACCAAAGTATAAGGTTCATTGTTGATTATTCTAGAGATTATCTTGCTAAAATACCATTGTTAATCATAGAAGTTTTTCTGCCTGTTAAATGGATGCTCACAGAAAAAGTTGATCTTTGGGAAATTAATATTCTTGACAACAAAATTGGCTCCCATTATCCAATTATAGTTCGATCTTATGAGCGTAATTTAGAGCCATTATTAAGATATTCGCTTTTAATGCATTGGGACGAAACTTGTAAACCATTTTTTGAAAATAAGCCTAGGCCTGACGATATAGAATCTTGCATCTCACATATAACTTCTGAAAATGAATTATTTGATGGTATGAAGCTACGCAAGAAAGTGGCTGTTAAGATGACTTGTCCACCTCCCATTGAAGCTTATGATCGTTTCATTACATCCTTAATCAAGGCAAAAGTTCCTATTGTCGTTTGGACCCGATGCAGTTCCTTGGACAAAGTAGAGGATCAAGATTGGGGGGGTGTACTCGATAGATTTTTCGAGTGGGAGATCTTTAGCAAGTGGAGTGATTGGCTAAGAGAATTTCAACAGTGTAGAGAAGAGGCTATGTTGACAGACGCTCCTCACGAAAGCCTGGGTTATCATTTGTCTATACTTGCAGACCACCCAGATAGGATTCCAGAGACTCTCCCATTGGATCAATGGAGTAATTAATTAAGGAAATGTATGACTCATTCAAGCTGGCGCTTATTTCGTGGCGATTCTCATCAAGAAAGTCAGGTAAACGATGAGACTTCAGGATCTGAACAAATAATCCCTAGCCCTGACCCAATTCAGCGGCTTTTGGAGATTGCGCCGCCGAGTTGGCGGAACTTTAGTCGTGATTTAGAGCAGTTAGGTATTACGACAGAGATCGATGAAAAGTACTGGAAAAGTCTTTACGAAAAGGCAGCGAACAATACAAAAGATATCCAGCGGGGGCGATCATTTCGAGTGAGTCAAGAGCCGGAGGGTGAATCAGATGGCTCCGAGGATGAGGATGAAAATGGGACTCAAGCATCCCACAGTGATGTTTTAGATGCAGTGAATGCCGCGTTATATCTGCGGCGTCCATTATTGGTAACAGGACGACCTGGGTCGGGCAAAACGTCTTTAGCGTATGCGATCGCCTATGAACTCAAGCTGGGACCAGTGTTGATGTGGCCAATTACGGCTCGTTCAACATTACAGGAAGGTCTGTATCAATACGATGCGATCGCCCGTTTGCAGGATGCACAGTTAAGTCGGACACCATCTCTACCTGAGGATCAGGCAAATTTACTCACTCGAGCTTATCGAGATATTGGTCAATACATTCGTCTAGGTCCTGTGGGGACTGCTTTTTTGCCTTCCCGACGTCCACGGGTGCTACTGATTGACGAAATCGATAAAAGTGATATTAACTTGCCTAACGAGCTTTTGAATTTGTTTGAAGAGGGGGAATTCAGTATTCCTGAACTGGTGCGCCTCTCAAAACAGGGTGAAAATCTACAATCTGTACAATCTGAAGACAGTTTAGACGTGACCATTCGCAATGGCAAGGTTCAGTGCGGAGCGTTTCCTTTTATTATTATGACGAGCAACGGTGAGCGGGACTTTCCGCCAGCATTCTATCGGCGCTGCCTACGAGTTGAAATGCCTTCGCCAACAGAGGCAGACCTGAAGGCAATTGTGCAAGCACATCTGCAAGCAGACAATATTGATCAGGAATTTGGCAAGCTGATTGAAGCGTTTGCTGAACAGAGTAATACCCAAGCCGGGGGACTGGCGACGGATCAGCTCCTAAATACGGTATACCTCATGAGGCGTGATGCGGATGTGGAAATGCTCAAGCGATTACTGTTTACCCCATTGTCGAATACGGGGCAATAATCATGATTGAACGATGGGTGCAAGGGCTGAGTGAGCAAAAGTTTTCAGCAGAAGAAATGGCCGATGCTGCTTGGTTATCTTTGTTGCGCTATCGTTTATCCGGTCAGCTAGAAAACGGGCAAACGTCGCCAACTGTCTCAGAGAAAGGGGATATGGGGACAGACAATCAGCCCCCAGGGACTGGAAAGGGAAATCCTGGAACCGATGGTGGAAAGAAAGAGAGCGGAGGCAGTACCGGCACCACTGGCACAGGAAACCAGTCTAAGGAACCCCAAAAGCAGCCCGTTAAGGCAGCCCTCGTTACCAAGCAGCAGCGTGCGACCTCGGCTGAAGGGGGTCGTATGGATGGGAAAAGCACCCCAGTCAAAGTCAGAAATGCTCCAGCACTGCGAGAACCGCTCACCTTGGTTAGGGCGTTGCGACCTTTGATTAGACAGATTGCGACAGATCGCAATGCCGGGCTAGACGAAGCGGCAACGGCCCAAAAGATCGCCGATGAAGGTATCTGGTTACCGGTGACGCGACCTCAGATGGAGCCTTGGCTAGATTTAGCATTGGTGGTGGATGAAAGTCCGTCCATGGTCATCTGGCGGCGCACTGTGTGGGAGTTGGTGCGGTTGGTTAAGAACTATGGGGCATTTCGGGATGTCCGGGTGTGGGGGTTAATCTCTGCCGAGCAATTAGCAAAAGCTACGAGGGCGGCTGAAGTCGAGGGTTCAGATACTGACTCTGAATCATCAATTGCAGTCAAAATACCTCAGCAGATGTTTATTCGCCCTGACTTTGGCGGGGCCGTCACCGAAAAATCATTGCGGCGTCCTGAAATACTAATTGATCTAAACCAACGAAGATTAATCCTAGTATTGTCGGACTGTGTTTCGTCATTTTGGCAAACGGGGCTGGTGTTGCCTGCACTGCAAACGTGGGAGAAGGCGGGGCCTCTAGCATTAATGCAAATGTTGCCAGAATGGATGTGGCCGCGGACGGTGCTGCGCTTTGCGGAAAAGATTGACCTTTATGGGTTAGAACCTGCGACGACAAATCAGCAATTGATCGAGGTGCGGGATAGGTTTTCGGATGCCCTAGAACCTGAATTGAAACGACAAAACATTCGGGTACCGGTCTTGACTTTAGAAGTGGCCAAGGTCTCAGTTTGGAGTGAGATGGTGGGGGGAAAAGGGAGCACTCCAGCACCCGGTGTGATTTTTAACTCAACGGTGCAGAGGCTGTTGTTAGCAATGGAGCAGCAGCGGCAGTTTAAACCGCCTACGGCACTATCGCCCCAGCAGCAGGTGCAGCGTTTTAAGGTGGCCTCAACGCTCAAGGGGAGACGACTAGCGGGGTTACTGGCAGCAGCGCCAGTAATCAATTTACAAATTATTCGGCTAATTCAAGAAACTCTGGTGCGGGAGTCGGAGCCGGTGCATGTGGCAGAGGTCTTACTGGGAGGGCTAATGTCTCCAGTGATGCCCCATTCTATGGGAGTCAATCCGGATGAGATGGAATATAAATTTAAAAACCCTGAGATTCGAGTGTTGCTGTTGGAGGGAACACCCGGTGATGATGCTACTGAGATTTTGATGAAGGTGTCGGCCTATGTAAATCGGAATCTGAACTGTAATACTCTGGATGAGTTTGTCGCCGAGCTACAGCAATGGCTAGAGCGTGAAAGTGCAGAGGATGCTGATGAAGTTAAGCCCTTTGCCGTTGTAACGGTAGAGGTATTGAAGCGACGGGGGCGATTATCGAAGGTACAGCAGCGGTTAGTAAAGACAGTTGAGGAACGGTATCCTAAGCCGCCGGGACCCAGTGGTGATCCAGGGGAGCAGTTCTGGCAGTTAGAAACGTATGAAGCGATTACCCTAGAAAGTTGGGAACCGCGAGAATATCAATTTCAGGTAGGTAGGATTATTCAGCGAGAAACTGGTGAATGGGGGGTAGAACGGGAAGAGGCCAGTGCGCCCGGAATCGTTCAATTTCTCAAGGATGACCTAGAGCTAGAACTCGTAGAAATCCCGGCTGGACAATTTGTGATGGGTGCGCCGGAAGAAGAGAAAGACAGTCCAAAAAATGAACGACCACAACAATTGATTACGATTCCAAAGCCTTTTCACATGGGATGTTACCCCATCACCCAAGCGCAATGGCGGGAAGTAGCCAGTTGGGGGCAAGTAGACAGAGAATTAGAACCAGAACCGGCACGCTTTACAAAAGACTACGAGCAAGAAGGAGATCGTTGGCAACGCCCTGTGGAAAAAATCTCTTGGTATGATGCCATGGAATTCTGTGCCCGTTTAAGCCAGAAGACCGGTTTCACCTATCGGCTCCCTAGTGAAGCCGAATGGGAATATGCTTGCCGAGCGGTGACAAAGGAATGGTTAACGGAAATTAGTCAGCAAGCTGGTGGTGGTGACCAGGAACTTTGGCAAAAATGGATTGGAGGTGGCAATGATGACTTAAACCCATCAGAGCAAGAAAGAATTATCCAAATCTGGAACCAGTACTGTTGCCAACTGTTTTATTTTGGAAAAACCTTAACGGCTGAAGTGGCAAACTATGACGCGAGTTACACCTATAACAATGGGCCACAAGGAATTGGCCGAAAGCAGACAACGCCAGTCGGTCACTTTAAGGTGACAAATCAATTTGGACTGCATGATATGCATGGCAATGTTTGGGAGTGGTGCTTGGATGAATATCATGGTTCACTAGAGGGAATTCCGAAAGACGGCAAGCCTTTTCGTGGAGAGCAAGAGAATGGCAGTATTTATATTCTACGCGGCGGCTCCTGGCTCAACCTTCCGAGGCTTTGCCGTTCGGCGTTTCGCAGCAACTACGACCCCGACCTCCGGGACTCCGACGTCGGGTTGCGGGTAGTGTGTGAGCGCCCCAGGCTCTCTTAGCCCTTTGTGCTTTTGTCTTTTTGCCCTCTGCCGCCGCCGTAGGCGGCCAAAACTAAAATCATTTGTATTAACTTGAACGAACTATCAATTATTCAAAAAGTGTATGACCTAATCCAGTGGTACGTGCCCATATTAGAGCGGTTACCCAAAAGCCACCGTTACGGGCTGGGGCAACGAATGACCAACCTAATGTATGACATCTTCGAGCAACTGCTGTACGCCAAATATAATCGCGCCGGACGTCAAGAAAGACTGCAACAAATTAATATCCAACTCGATATCCTGCGCTATCAAACCCGGATGCTCAAAGACTTTACGTTAATGTCAGCAGAACGGCATCAATACGTCAATCAACGCCTAGCCGATATTGGCAACGAACTGGGGGGCTGGCGCAAACAAATCACCCCGCCCAAAAAAACAGGAGACCCCCAGTGAAACGATACGGCAACCTCTGGGAAAAAATCACCGCCTGGGACAACCTCCTGTTAGCCGCCCGACGCGCCCAAAAAGGCAAACGCTACCGACAAAATGTCCTGGAATTTAATCATCAACAAGAAGCCGAACTACTGCGCATCCAACAAGAACTCAAAAGTCAACACTATCAACCCGGAGGCTATCGCACCTTCCGCATCAGCGACCCCAAACCCCGACTGATTTCCGCCGCCCCCTACCGCGACCGGGTCGTTCACCATGCCCTGTGTAACGTCATTGTGCCCCTGATTGAAAAATGCTTCATCGACGACAGCTATGCCAACCGTCAAGGCTACGGCACTCACCGGGCACTACAACGGTTTACCCATTACGCCCGCAGTAACCGCTACGTGCTGCAATGCGACATCCAAAAATACTTTCCCAGCATTGACCATCAAATCCTCAAAAACCAACTGCAACAATCCCTAAAATGTGCCCCCACCCTATGGTTGCTAGAACTGATCATCGACAGCAGTAACCCCCAAGAAACCGTCCTGCACTATTACCCCGGCGACGACCTATTGACCCCCATCCAACGGCCCAAAGGACTCCCCATCGGCAACCTCACCAGCCAATTCCTCGCCAACGTTTACCTCAATCAATTTGACCATTGGGTAAAAGAAACCCTCAAAGCCCGACATTACCTGCGTTATGTTGATGACATGGCCCTGTTTAGCAACAACCCAGACGAGTTAAAGACGGCCAAAACCCAAATCAGTCATGCCCTACAGTCCCTACGGCTAAAACTCCATCCCAACAAAAGCCAACTTAGCCCAACCCAGCAGGGAGCCAACTTTGTCGGCTTTCGCATCCTGCCCGACCGCACCAGAGTCAGAAACGACAACCTGCAACGGGGACGACGACGACTCAAACATCTGCAACAAGCTATCTACAAAGGAAGTATCTCGCCAGAAGAAGAATATCAACGACTGCAAGGGTGGGAAGCCCACCTGAGGCACGGCGACACCTACCGGCTACGACAAAAAATCTTTCAAGACTGGGACTATCCCCTGTGGGAAGACCGATAAAATGACTATGGGGTAGGCAAGGAAAACGCGGCGGCTCCTGGAACAACAAACCGAGGAATTGCCGTTCGGCGTATCGCAACAACAACAACCCCGACAACCGGAACAACAACAACGGGTTGCGGGTAGTGTGTGAGCGCCCCAGTACTCTCAAAAAGCCAGAGTTGGCAGGTGGGAATCTGTCGAGAGAGCTAAGGAGAGTCCAGACCTATTCCAGTGATGCCGAGAGGTATCCAAAAATACCCGAGAGTCGGAGAGCCTAGTAGGGAAACTGAACCGTTGTCCGGCTCCAAAATCTAAAATATGTCAGGAAAGCGAGTAAAGGCCGATGTTACCCTTAGTTGTTCATAGACACCCCAAAACCGGGCAAAAATACATCGAGGATTTGGGCAATGGCGAACGACTAGAGATGATGCGTATTCCTCCCGGTGAGTTTTGCATGGGATCTCCAAAAACCGAAGAAGGACGATATGACCGAGAAAGTCCCCAACATTGGGTGACGGTTAACGATGAATTCTGCCTGGGCAAATATCCCATCACCCAAGGGCAATGGCGAGCCGTCATCAACAGCACCGACCCCTTACTGGAAGAGAAATACCCTCTCAAGCCAGAACCAGCAAAGTTCACTGATGACTATGAAGAAAATGGTAAAACCTATAGCCGTTGGCAACGTCCCGTGGAGCAAGTTTCCTGGCAAGATGCCATGATCTTCTGTGCCCGCCTCAGTAAAAAAACAGGTAGACTCTACCGTCTACCCAGCGAAGCAGAGTGGGAATATGCTTGTCGCGGCATTACAAAGGAGCAAGTCAGCGCCATCTACCCCGCAGATAGTACCCTAACAACCAAAAAATTAATCACCGCCTGGAACACCCACAAAACCCTAAATCAACCGTTTTCCTTCTGGAACACCTACAAAACCCTAAATCAACCGTTTTCCTTTGGCCCCAGCATCATCACCGACATTGCCAACTACAACGGCAGCAAAAGCTATGGCAACGGCTCAACAGGTGTTGATCGAGAGCAGACCACCCCAGTAGGCTTATTCAAAGCCCCCAATGCCTTTGGACTGCACGATATGCACGGCAACGTCTTGGAATGGTGCCTAGACCCGTGGCATGGAAATTATGAGGGGATGCCGCCCAGCGATGGCTCCGTCTGGGATGAGGAGTTGAAAGACTACTCAAGTAAAGATATATACGATAATATAAATATATTTCTAGCTAGTAATAATGACCGAGTCCTACGCGGCGGCTCCTGGAACGGCAGACCGAGGCTTTGCCGTTCGGCGGCTCGCAACCACTTCAACCCCGACTTCCGGAGCATCTACGTCGGGTTGCGGGTAGTGTGTGAGCGCCCCAGGCTTTCCTAGCCCTTAGTGCTTTTGCCTTTTTGCCCTCTGCCGCCGCCGTAGGCAGCCAAAATCAGATCCATCCGTACTGCTGAGTATTAGGAGACTTTCCCTGCGATGACTCCTGCCCCTTAGCCCCCCCGCTGCAACAGCATGTCACAGTTCTCAGTCATGGGCTGAAAATTGGCAGTCATTACAGTAAAATGTGCTTACTTCAGAGAGGTTAAGGACAGCTAGAGCCAAATGAAATTCACAAAAGCAGGAAGTAAAAAGAAGCTTGTCAATGCCCTTATGTCAGCATTTAGAGATAAGCAGGCTTTGGATATGCTGACGCAACTAGAGCTTGAGATTCCCCTAAACACAATCGATCAAGCAGCTAGAACATATCAAGAGTCGGTTTTGAGTCTGGTTAATTGGGCAGAGAGCCATAATAAAGTTGTCGAGCTTGTCATTGCTGCTTCGCGAGAGAACCCAGGTAACCCGGAATTGCAACAATTTGTGTTTGAGCATCTTAAAGACCTTCAAGTTAGGGATGATTTGGCATCTGAGATTAAAAGGGTGATTGATCACTATCAATTTGAGATGGAAAGACCGACTCCACCTCAATCGACCCAATCTATTGAAGAAACCTCTACTCAATTCCCTCAGTTATTCAATTCAGCTCCAATTATGACTTCTATTTCTGCTAAACCCATAAAAGTTTTTATTAGCTATAGCCACGATTCTCAGGAGCATAAGGCTCGGGTGTTAGCGCTGTCTGTTCGCCTCCGCAAGGATGGGGTGGATGCCAATATCGATCAATATGAGGAATCTCCCTCAGAAGGATGGCCCCGCTGGATGATGAATCAAGTTGAGGAGGCAGATTATGTCTTGGTCATCTGTACAGAAACATATGATCGTCGATTTCGAGGCAAAGAAGAAAGGGGTCGGGGAAAGGGGGGCACCTGGGAAGGGGCAATTATTACCCAGGAACTATATGACGACCAGGGACGGAACGAAAAGTTTATTCCCGTCACGCTGACATCCGCCGATTCAGACCATATTCCTCAGCCGTTGAAGAGTGCAACATACTATAGACCTTATCAAGATGAGGGTTATGAGCTACTTTATCGTCGCCTGACAAACCAGCCCGATACGCCTCGGCCTGAACTGGGAACACTCAAGACCTTACCCCCCCGTGAGCGCAAGCAATCTTTCCCCGATGAGGAACAAATTGGAAAAAAGTTCTAGAGACTCGATCTTCATATAGGAATTTAGCGCCGCCACTGCCCCATTATTTTGTTGAACGTCCTAAGATTAGTCAAGCACTGAAAGCAACACTCTTAGCAGAAGAAACCGTTAGAGCGGGGACGTTAGTGATCAGTGTGATTTACGGTTTCGGAGGTCTTGGTAAGTCAGCTTTAGCGTCTGCTTTAACTTACGATCCAGAAATTCAGCTTCGTTTTTCTGATGGAGTTTTCTGGGCTACATTGGGCCAACAGCCTGATATTTTATCCGTTCTGAGTAAGTGGATTCGCAACTTAGGGGATTATGATTTCAAGCCGATTGATGTAGATGAAGCTTCCTTACAGTTGAAAACTTTACTGTCAGGCAAAAAAGCATTGCTGGTAATAGATGATGTCTGGAATCCAGACGATGTAGAACCCTTTCGCATGGGTTGTGCTAGCGGATGTCAGATTTTAGTCACCACAAGAGAAGCACCGGTTCAAGGGGCTATCCGCCACGAATTAGATGTGATGACGTCTAAAGAATCTGTGGCGTTACTCACTGCTTTTTTAGAGAAGAGTTTAACAGGAACAGAATTACGACAGGCTGAAACTTTAGCTAAAGAAGTCGGCTATTTGCCTTTGGCGTTAGAATTAGCTGCCGCCCAAATCAGTGAGGGGCTCTCCTGGTCAGAGCTACTCTCAGAGTTACAAACAGAGATTGCTCTCTTAGAAACGTTAGACAGATGGGATGCTGATGAAGCCACCAGTGAGGACAAACGTAAAAATTACAGTCTTTTAGCTTCTTTCAATCTCAGTTTGAAACGATTATCTCCCGATAGATTGGAGAAATTTGCTTGGTTGGGAGTACTACCGGATGATGTCACCATTACCGATACAATGGCGACAACGCTGTGGAGATGCAACCGAGTTCAAGCCAAGAAAACTCTGAAATCCTTGCGAGGAAAAGCCTTATTGCTGTTTGGTGTCTCTAGTGAGGAAGAAACCAACTACCGCATTCATGACCTCTTACACGATTTGGCTCGCAATTTGCTGACAGACCCCATTACACCAGAAGACGTGGGAAAATTACCGGGTCTCGGAGTGCCTTTGCCTGAGGCCCACCAGCAATTGCTAGAACAGTATCAAAAAAAGACTAAGGATGGCTTATGGCATAGCCTACCGGATGATGGTTACATCTGCGATCACTTAATCTGGCACCTGGAAAAAGCCGGAAAGATAGATGAGATTCATCAACTGCTCAGGGAAGAAACGCCACAAGGAGAAAATGGGTGGTACTGGCAGTGCGACAGGCAAGGGAAAACGACCAATTTTGTTAAAGATGTATCAAAAGCTTGGGAAATAGCAGAGGAAAGTTGGACAATCAATCAGACAGAATCAATTCATTTACAGTGTCGCTATGCTCTGATCCTTGCTTCTCTGAATAGTTTGGCTGGAAATATTCCACCTAAATTAATCGCTGCACTCGTTAACCAGAAAATCTGGACACCAGCCCAAGGATTGGCTTATGTAAAACAAAATAAAAATGATAAAAGTCAAGCAAGTGGATTAAGGGAGCTTGCTCAGTATCTTCCCCCTGCTTTATTAACTTCTGCCTTAAAAACAGCCCAGGAGATTGGGGATGAAGGCGACCGTGCAGATGCCTTAATAGGGCTAGCGTCTTATTTACCACACGATTTGTTACCTGAAGCCTTAGACGCTGCTCGGGGGATTAAGGATGAAGGCGACCGTGCAGATGCCTTAATAGGGTTAGCGCCTTATTTACCACAAGATTTGTTACCTGAAGCCTTAGAAGCTGTCCGGGAGATTGAGAATGGATACTCCCGTGCACATGCGTTAGGGGGTTTAGCTCCTCATTTACCACAAGACATCTCCATAATATTATAAAAAGCAAAAGACTAATGTATAATTTTAAAAAATGGATGACTACAAATGGAAAGTTTTACATTAACTTATATCAA
>JAYKJI010000050.1:0-3450 GCA_035285405.1 Snowella sp.
CCTCTTGATAATTACGACGGGAAATATCAATTTCTGAGATAGTAAAACCATCGGGATAATAAAAAGAAGGACGGCCAATAATGCGACGTGCTTCCCGAATATAGGGATATTTAGATAGCCCATGCTCAGTTCCCATCGGAGAATCTAAACCTGTTAAAAAACGATTATTGGGATCGGGTTTTTTCACCCCATCTCCTAACTGTGAATCTGTTGTACCAGCCACAAACCAATAATAGAAACCGAGGGAATGTTCTTCTCCCTTTTTCAGGGCATCAGTACGTAAGCCACCTAACCAACCATCAGGAGCCAATTGTCCTGTTGCTGCTAATTGATCACGGGTGTAAGCTGTTATTACTTTAAGTGTAAAAAAGATGGGGTAAAAAAACTACTACCTTTGCCTGGCACCGAATGCTAAAACCCTTATTGGGAAAGAGCTCTAAGCCCATAGTGGCCAGAACAAAGAAAAAGCGTTCAAATAAACTATTGCAAATTAAACTGATGACAGCTTAGATAAAATTATCTTTTTCTGTCCCTGGACGATAATCATTACCCCAAGTCCAATTTTGCATAGAAATATTGCCTGGGCTGGGCCGATGATAACTAATGCCATTATATTTTAGGGTTTCTCCCTGTTCTGGACTCCAAATTTGACGATAGGTAAAAAGCAAATCGGGATTGGTAAAACGGGGCTTTTCATAACTGTAGTAGGGGGCATATTGAGGATAAAAAGACGGCATGGTTTGGGGTTGAGGATCAACCGTTTTTTCCATGGCAAAGGGATAGGTAAAACCTTGGGTACAATAGGGATCGGCCGTTGGGCTTGAAGCAGAAGGTTCCAAATAGGATTGGGGGTCAATGCCTAATCGGTAAGGCACATCAGCTAAAGCGATCAATTCTCCGGTTTCTGTCGCTTCAATAACGTACCAGGGTGCCGGTTCTTTAGTTTGATCAGATTTGGCAATAGGTTTTGGAATAAATTGAAGAATGGTTTTATCAAAAAGACTAGAATTGTCGTAACGATAACTATCTTCAATGGTCTGGGAAAGGGGATAGGTGTTTAGGGGCGGTGCACCTGGAGCCGGACGATAGTTGGAGTCATAATCCCTAAACTGACCCCCTTGTTTGTACTTCTTCGTATGAGAAAGTCACTACAAATATTGTTGTCTCTCGATCCCTCTTAATTTCTTTGGCGAAGAGATGAGTGTGGATTGATAGACAAGTTAGTGGGGTTAATCTTTACCTATTGGAGATTTACTTTTTATCGAATCTTTAATAAACCAAAGCAAGCGGATGAGACTTTTATTGATAATAAATCCGACAGAATAACGCAATTTATCCTGGGGGCGTTCCATCATTCTAAAACAGTAGCTAAATTTTGAACTAGCATCGAAGATAAAACTATCATGAAAAAGTTTCTTGTACACTTGCTCGACTAATAGTATGCTTTTCGGATCGGCCTCAATACTTTGATGAACTATTTCTGGTAGGGGAGTGCCTAGAAGATTGTTGGCGAGAGTGAGACCAATCAAAAGCATTCGTTCACAACCCAATTTTTTTGCTTGCTTTAGCAAGTCTTCCCAAGCCATCTCCTGATTAACACGCACGAGTTCGGCAATATCGCAGATCCATCCCAATTTGTGCCAGTGGTGTTTAGAACCATGTACGCAGAGAACTAGTAGCAAATCTTCTGGATGTAAAGATGACACTTCTGTACCAAGAATGTCAACTAGCTCGATACGCTGCCATAGATATTCAAAATCAAGTTGAAATAGGAAAAAACTTTTGCGGGTAAGACTTTTGTGAACATCAATATGGACTCGATTATCAACGTGGACGACCGCACACTCGTGAACATTGTAGTTGATGTTAATTAATTTGTATAGCGGAAGTTGCCCCATCCAGCCTTGTCGGAATGGTGTTTCGTACTTCTTGGCTGTAATGTCGGTAATAACCCGCAGGAAGTCCTCTTCACGAACCCAAATATCAAGATCGCCGAACTGCCGCAGGGCTAAATTACCGTAAACTGAGGCGGCTAGAACAGGGCCTTTAAAAGGAATAGCAGGGATATCATTATCTTGAAATAGTTTGAGGATTTGGAGAAGTTCTTGGGTAAGAAAAAGGTTGTGAGTCGCGTTGGTATGAAAGAAATTGCGGAGTTCGGATAGGACAGGTTTGGGGACGGCTTCTGGACAGAGAGTTTTAAGGTTTTGGTAAAGGAGAGGGAGAACACTATGACGGGTAGCAATTTGAAGAAGGTATGACCAGTCGAGGGTTTGCTGAACTAGAGTTTGAATTTGTTGGCTGATTTCGGGTGAGGGTTGGGTTCTGGCACAGCAGAGAAGTAACTTGATTTCGGGACAGGTATCAATGGGTGATGATTGAATATTTTGGGAATCGGTAATCATGGTAGGATCATTTAAAGTTGTGTAGGTTATGGGTAGATTAGTTAATGGTTAAAACGAGCGTTTTTTAAGCTCATGCTATCCTAACAAATACGGTTAGTCGAAGGAGTCTAGCAATGATCACCACCCTACCTTTAGTTATTTCAGATATTGACTACCCTGATAGTGACGGTTTGCCGATGGCGGAAAGTGATTTGGCTCGTAATTATTTGGTCTATGGGGTGGAGGCTCTGAATTTTTATTTTCGGGATCAACCCCAGGTTTATGTTTCGGGCAATTTGTTTATTTATTACGAAAAAGGCAACCCAAAAGCGGTCATTGCTCCTGATGTTTTTGTCATTTTTGGGGTTACAAAAAAGGCAAGAGGCTCTTATAAGGTCTGGGAAGAAGATAATCAAGTTCCTGCTTTTGTGTTAGAAATTACCTCTAAAAGTACCGTGAGTGAAGATCAGGGAACAAAGTGGGGACTCTATGCCTATCTAGGGGTTAGGGAATATTTTCAGTATGATCCTACATCAGATTATCTCAAACCTCCTCTTCAGGGCTATCGTTTAGTGGGGAAAAATTATGAAGCAATTTCTGTTTGTAATACATCAAACAAAGCCATTTTATTTTCAGAGGTATTGGGGTTAGAGTTGCATCTGGAAAATGGAGAAATGCGTTTTTATAATCCTCGCTCTGGGGACACTTTATTAACGCCCATGGAATTGGCCGATCGCGATCGCCTTTCTCAGCAAGCTTTAGAGGAATCAGAAAAGACTAGATTAGCAACGGAAGAGGCTCTTTCTCTTTCTGAACAACGTAATCTCCAACTGAGGGAAAAGTTAATGGCGTTGGGTGTTGATCCAGACTTCCTTTAACGATAATGTTGGGCTTGGGTTTCAAAGAGATGGGCATAGCGATCGCCTAATTGCATTAATTCTTGATGGGTTCCATTTTCGATAATTTTGCCATTTTCGAGGAAATAAATGTGGTCGCTCATTTTGACGGTGGATAAGCGATGGCTGATGAGGATGGCGGTTTGACCTTGGATAAGTTGGCGGAATTT
>JAYKJI010000051.1:0-2860 GCA_035285405.1 Snowella sp.
AAAGAAGAACTGAAAAAACTTCCTGCCGATGGTGGGATATGGACTGGTCCTAAAGTGGCTAGATGGATAGAAAAGGAAACTGGACGAGAAAAAGTTTGGAATCAAAGGGGATGGGATTACTTAAAAAAGTTCAGATATTCTTGTCAAGAACCCTGGGTAAAACATAAAAATAATAACTAATTGAATTAAAAAAATTAAGCAGAATTTACCAGTAAAAGCCTAATAATTAAGAGATAAATTTCCTAATTATCAGGTATAGTTCTGATTATTTGCAGAACATCGAATCGGCTTAAAACCGATTATTATAAAAGTCTGGGTGCTTATATCCGACATTCCGCACATCTTCATATACTTTTATAAATTTTTACATTCCCCAAGATGTTTTGACGAAAAACCTTCATTGTAGAAATTACTATTGAGAACATTTTCAATATAGCGGTTTTCACAGAAGTTAGTCCCGATTGAAACGCTGAAACGCCTATCTATCTCATTGTTCCCTCACCCTTTATCCTGTATGCTTTTTAGCGAATAAGGTAAGCAGAAAAGTGCCGAGAATGCGATCGCCAATTGACTCGCTCAAACCCTGATCAATTCGTTAACTTCCAAATAGTCTTTTTGTACTAATAAATATTCGAGTAGAACGCTCAATGCGTTTGCTAGAGTGCATTTGAGACAATTTATCAAATTTTCAGTTCGAGAAATGAGCGAACGGTGAGATCTATCACAGGGTGAGAGCATCTCAAACGCTATTGACAATTGGCCAATTGTGTGATCCGCATGGGCATTTCAGGTGATACCAGTCAATCAGAATAGTTGTGAAATCTTAACATTTGGTCGATTTTTGCTTAACAATTGAGATGGCAAATTCCACTCAAATATTCTTGAATCGTGGGTAAGCAACTCACATAAAGTTCATTTTGTCAAGGATTGTTAAGATGCGCTTACCCTGCCATCTATCAAGGTATTTACTACACCTTATTAGACTGAAAACCGCTATAATTGATTTTTTCTGAGAAAAAATTTTACAATTCTTCACCTTGATAAAAATCCATCATTGTAGCTATAATCCTTACTGGTAAAGGGTTGTCAGCAATATATTACTAAAAATTATCAAGTGAATGTTAAGAAGTGCGGAAAGTGGGTTATATGATAAAAGCCTTAAGTAGTCGTGCAAAATTAATTTCCTAGTCGAGACTCCGAGACTCCGAGACTCCGAGACAGCTATCAGGGATCGGATTTGAGTTTTTAGTTCTCTGTTTGCTCACATCAAACAGCTGACGGCTGACTGCTGAGATGTGTAATTAATTTTGCTTAGGTACTGATTTTGTATCAGTGCGTATAAATGTTGCCGATTTACCTTCCCGGAAGCTAGAAATCTGTGCTAAGTTATTGCGAGGATTATTTTCTGAGGCAGCCCTCAAAAGATAGGCCATCAATCGAGTCAACTTTATCCTTTTTAACCTTAGAGTTTGAAAAATGACCAAAAACCAGCAAATTTTGGCGAAAATGGGGGAGGGTAGCCTTGCTCTCCTTCTTTCCTTGGGCTTAGGACAACAAGCTTCTGCCACCACCCTCGTTAGCAACCTACCCCCAATAACTCAAAATCCTACCCAGGGACGCGACATAAACCATAATCAATGGCTTAGTTCTAGTTTTACAACTGGCAGTGCCAGTTATGGTTATACTCTTAACTCGGTCACTCTTTTTTTGGCACTAAAACCGGACACTCCCGTTGACCCCGGTTCTTTGTTTCTTAGACTTTATGAGAACGCATCGGGAGACCCAGGCTCTGCGATACCCGGTGGCAATTTTAATGTTCCTACCATTACATCTCCTGGTCAGTACACTTTTACACTTACTAATCCGCAACAATTAGCCTCTAATACTACTTACTGGTTAGTTGCTGGAGCTAGTAACATCGCTGGAACATATCTTTGGGGTCATACTGGGCAGAGTGCAGACGACGGGTTGGCTGGTTGGTCAATCGGCAATACAGGTGTTTATAATGTTAATCAAGGAAATTGGAGTTCTCTGACTGGAGGCGGAACTCTTCAATTCAGCGTTAACGGGACAGTAAACACTCCTCCTACTCCCCCCACTAATATTCCCGAACCGGGTTCCGTTGTTGCCTTATTAGGATTAGGAGGATTGGGGTTAGCCTCTAGGATGAAAAAACTCTCTAATCGTGCTTAGAAATTAGCTGAATGGAAACATCTTTCCGTCATCGGTCTTCGATGTCTCAGCAAACGAGGGTATATCCTAACGATTCCCTGATTTTCATTGATGAATTTTCTTGACATTATCGTGATATGGAGATTTATCAATAATCGCGATTAACTTCTGTAAATGAAAACAAAGTACCGCTAATTTTTCGATCAAGAAAAAGTATTTCTCGGGTAAGTTTTCCCGTCTCGAAGTGTTAGCGGTGTGTTTTTTCTTATTGAACCAACGAGAAAATTTTGACTCTTCTCGACTTTCTGTGACAAGTGTGCCCTAAGCTTCGGGAAATCCAGCCGCCGCGAGTGCCACCTAATCTCCCTCTCGTTTAAGCCAAAAAATAGGGTTCTTTTCCAGAATTTTTGGCTTTTACGGTCAACTCAGAGGGGGAATATATCCCCTGTCTGGTTTTAATCCGAACTGAGGTTAACCACGGCTAACTCTAATGTTGGCTCTTCCTTTTTTAGCTCCTTTTTGCTAAAACTTAACACCTCATCCAGACAATCAATTACTACTGTATCCCCTTCCATAAAAGCTTGTTCGAGAATTTTTGTGGCTAAAGGATTCTCTAACTCCCGTTGGATAGCGCGTTTTAAAGGCCGCGCACCGTAGGTAGGATCGTAACCAACAGTAACGATATGAT
>JAYKJI010000052.1:0-4933 GCA_035285405.1 Snowella sp.
ATTCGTCCATTACCCTTCCAATCCGTTTTGGCGTAATGAACTCTGCTTTTACGCCTTCTCCCAGTAAATGTTCTGTTGCTTTCCCTTCAAAAAACTGATGAAATAAATACATCGGGGCTGTGATGAATGCCATACAATTTAGGATAATTGCTTTTACTATCTGACCGGCACTAATTTTTTCCAGTTCATGGCTCGAAATTAGTTCGTCTATCAGTTCTACTATCCCGATTTCATCAACGATGCCTGCCACGATACCCAGGTGGTCGATGTCTTGAACCTCTATTTCCGGGTGCTCTGAAGGGGGTTTGCTCATTGCCTTTGTCCTTTTTATGAGAAGATTCGGCTATTTTATACGCTTTTTAGCCTCTCCCACACATCATGGAGTAAAACATATAAATTGTTTTGGGCTTCCGCCAACCCGCCGAATGCGGGTAGTTGGCAAAAGTGCACTCAACAAACAATTGAGACTTACAAGTTAGCTTTAAATAGTTAATCACCTAGTTTTCATTTCAATTCTAGGGGTTTAAATTTTTTATGAAAATCTTCTACGACGGTTTAATTTATGCGGCTTACTCCAAACAATCAGGAGGGATTACCCGCTACTTTGACAATCTAATAAGTCGATTGCCAGAAGACTTTTATCCCGGCTTGACCACTGGCAGAGAGAAAACAGGCAGTCACCCCACCCATCCCAACCTCCAACTATACCGTTTTGACTTAAAATTTCGCCCAGGCAGAATTTGTCACTGGTTAAAAAAAGAATATTTTCAGTACATTTACGAGAGATATAAACCTCAATTTGTCCATCCAACTTACTATAATTTGTTAACGGAACGAGAAATCAAAGATTATAATGTCCCCGTTGTAATTACATTTCATGACATAATTCATGAACTTTTTTCAGACCTAATAGATCCCGAAGGAGTAACAAGGGAACTTAAACGGAAAGCAGTATTTTCTGCTGACTTTATACTTTGTAATTCAGAGAATACAAAAAAAGATCTGCTTGAACTTTATCCTTCCCTAGAGAATCGTACCAAAGTTACCTATTTAGCTACCGAATTTAGTGAAAATTATATTGATCCCGATGCCTCTGTGCCATCCCAACTCTATTTTCTATACGTTGGGGCTAGGGGAACATATAAAAACTTTGATCAACTCTTACTAGCCTTTAGTAAAATCATTGATAAGCCGAACCATAACGATTTATTGCTCTGCGTAGTTGGCAGTCCTTTTGATGATCAAGAAAGTGAACGTCTTGAATCCTTGAATTTGTCCAAAAATGTCATACATTATGGCAGAGCTACCGATGGACAATTGGCCAAACTTTATAATTCCAGTATCGCCTTTGTTTATCCTTCCCTTTACGAAGGATTTGGTATTCCGCCGTTAGAAGCTATGGCTTGTGGCACTGCTGTAATTGGAGCTAACGTTTCTAGCATTCCAGAAGTAATAGGAAATGCCGGACTATTATTTGATCCTAAATCAACAGATGAGTTAGTTGATCAGCTTCTATTTGTTCTGGAAAATCCTTTGAAACGAGATAACTTAATCAACAAAGGCAAACAACAAGTAAAAAAGTTTAGTTGGGATAAGACTGCAAAAGAAACAGTTGAAATTTATCGTTCTCTTCTTTAATGTTGAGTGGAACCGTCGAATACAGTGATTTGCCTCAGTTGACAGCTGGCAATCAGCCTGTTCCCAAATCATAAGAAACACTTAAAATTCGACAATTGGTAACTACTTAGGCTAGGATTTAGTCTTAGCAATGCAGAAAATTGATGTCAGATGCCTATTATTAGCCGGTTTCTTGGCATTACGATCTCCATGTATTGGAATGATCACTTGCCTCCACATTATCACGCAAAATATGGTGAATATGAAATTATTGTGGAAATCGAAACGGGGATAGTGAATGGAAAATTTCCAAAACGAGCATTACGTCATGTTTTGGAATGGCATGATTTACACCAAGCGGAATTGCTTACTAACTGGCAACTTTGTCGCCAACAAGAGGAACCAAAACTTATATTACCTTTGGAGTAAGACTATGTTTTTACATGTTATTTACGCTCGTTATGTTGACCACTATAAACTCGAAATTCAATTTAATAATGGGCGTACTGGCATTGTTAACTTAGCTGATAGCTTGACGGGAAGAATTTTTGAGCCTTTACAAGATCTAGTCTTATTTCAGCAATTTAAAATTGATCCTGAATTAGGAACTATCCGATGGTCTAATGGTGCAGATATTGCCCCAGAATATCTATATTTTCTTGCCTTCCGTTATTCATCAGAACTGCAAGAACAGTTTGAAAGATGGGGGTATTTACCAGACAAGATTGCCAATTAAAGTGGAAGAACCCTACGGTTGACTTTGATGTAGCCTAATTTCCTGAAGCTGTTGCCCTCCACTGTTTTCACTCTGCTGTTGATTAAGAATAAGCGCCCTTTAAAAGTATGAATATCACACCTGCCACTATCCCTCTTTATGAAGATGATTATGTTGCCTGGTTAGATATAACCCTTGACCAACTTAAAAGCCATGACATCGAACAGCTTGACTGGGAAAATCTTACCGAGGAGATAGCCGCGTTGGGAAGTGAACAACGTCACAAGGTTGAGAGTTATGCACTCCGATTATTAATTCATTTACTCCTTTATCAATATTGGGACTCGGAAAGAGAATGGTCTGGCAATGGTTGGGAAAAAGAAATTGACAACTTTCGCTTAGAACTAGATTTACTGCTAGAATCCAAAGTGCTCTTTAATCATCTCACTACAATACTAAAAAAAGATTATCAAAAAGCCAGAAAAAGTGCTATCCGCAAATCAAAACTATCCCCTGATATATTTCCGCTAGCCTGTCCCTATACCCTAGAGCAAATCCTCGACCCTGACTGGCTACCCTAAGCTTTTTGATGACTCCGACGAAAACCGATAGGAGCTGAAGTCAACGTTAACTCTGTAGTTTGATGCATTCCAGGCTGAGCAAAACCGCAAGTGGGATGAGAACTTAGCAGAAATTCGTCGTTAAGGAAATTTAGACCAAAGCTAAGTTCATCCTGTCCTAGTTAAGGAAATTATTTAAAATGCACTCCCTATACGAATCTGATTATGCCCAGTGGGCGGAAACAATAGCCCAGAAACTAGCAGAAAAACGCTTTACCGAATTAGGCGAACTTGACCTCAGTAACTTAGTGGAGGAAATCAAAGATTTGTCAAAGCGGGAAAGGGATGGTTTATTAAGTAGCATTCGTCTAATTCTTCACCATTTATTAAAGTAGGATTGTCAACCCCAAAAACGTTCTAAAAGTTGGCAAATTACCATTGAAAGGGAAAGAAAAATTATTGAAATATACCTAGAGGATAGTCCTAGCCTGAAGCGTTATTTATCTGGAGAATCAGTCAGCAAAATGTATCGCACTGCCCGATTAGATGCAATGAAAGAAACCCAAATAGATATGCCAAAAGACTGCCCTTACTCAATTAATGATGTATTAACAAGAATAATTGCAGGGGAATATCAATGGTAAAATCGCAAATTTTTGTAAATGCTATGGATATTTACCTATATATATTCGAGACCTTGGTGATAAAAGCCTTGGCCGACACCCCTCATTCACCCTAGACGAACTTCCTAGTCAAGATTCGGAAGAAACTGGTTTGCCCAGATATTATTTGACCGGTTATGTCTTTACAATAACTGTAAAAGTATAAGCCAAGTGCTTCAGGAGTTTCCTCATGATATACGAGGAAAAATCGATTCTCCACCCAATTCCTATGATCATTGAGCCTTCCTTTCAGGAAAGACTTTTGTTTATTTTGCAGGAAGGCATCGTTTTTAACTCTGAGTACGCCATCTGTGAGAATATTATTTCCCCCATCCTGACGGAAGTCTGGAGAACCTACAAAGATAAATGCTTGCTATTAAGAATGCTAGCGTTAATTTACGTCAGTCATTTAGCCCTGAGCAAGTAGCTAAGACGATGAGAGACTATGACGCCGTGGTGTTACCGATTAGCTTCCGGCCAGAAATGCGCCATATGTCTTGCTTTAACATTGCCACGAAAATGGCTGAGTGCTTGGGTAGTGGCGTGCCAACCTTGGTGATCGGCCCGGCTGATTCTGCTATGGTCAAATTTCTTGAACCCTATGATGCTGCAGTAATGGTGAAGGATGTATCCAAGCAGAGCCTGATAGATGGAATTGAGCGAATTAGGTCTGGATCAGAGCCAACTAATGTTTTGAGGAATGCCCAGCAGTTGGTGCTCACCGAGTTGTCCTTTGACGTTTGGTACTACATCATCATTAATAAAATCCACTGTGAGTATGCTAAAGATATTTTCTGATTTTCGGCCCCAATCAGTAGGTCACGCTAATTTGCTTGTCATCTCCTCTGTTCTTCCCCGACCAACCAGCGCCGGCCAGATTATTTTGCATCGTCATTTAAGCCAGTTAGAGCAAGAGAATGTTAGTGTTTGTCCTCTACCAGATAAAGTTAATCATCCAAGTTGGATAATGAAACTACTGGCCCGCTTAGAGCGTACCCGATGGCATCGATTAGGTAATGATTTAGCGGTTTTGCTCAATGGCTGGGACTGGAATCGTACTATTAATTCAAGTTTTTCTAATGCTTCTCCAAGCCTGGTTTTAACTGTTGCCCATGGAGATGGCTGTTGGGCGGCCCTTCGTTTTGCCCGTCGGCATAGGCTGCCGTTGGTGACTATTTTTCATGATTGGTGGCCTGATATTCCAGCGCTTCATTCACCTCTGAAGAAAATAATAGAGCGCCGATTTCAACACCTTTATCATCAGTCTGATTTAGCGCTTTGTGTATCTGAAGGGATGCGACAGCATCTGGGTTCCCATCTTAATAGTCATGTTCTTTATCCCATTCCGGCTCAATTACCAGAGTCAATTGCGACCCAGA
>JAYKJI010000053.1:0-5140 GCA_035285405.1 Snowella sp.
CAATCATATTTAACAGCGTAGATTTACCACAACCAGAGTGACAGATTAGAGAAATAAATTCACCCTTTTTAATTTCGAGATTAATGCCTTTGAGGGCAATGTATTCACCACCGCCAGAGAGTGGAAAAACCTTATCAATGTTATCAACAGCAACAAAAACACTCATGATAGTTAATAGGGAATAGGGAAAAGTGGATAGGGAATAGAGGGTAATTGATAATTAACAATTGACAATTGATAATTACGGGATGGACGAAAAATCCTTGTAGGGGTGCATGGCGATCGCCCAGCAACTAAACGCGATATACAGCAAGCTTTTTAGGTATTGCCCCCCCTTATCAAGGGGGGGGGGGGATTTATTCCCTAACTCACAAAAAATCTTGGTAGGGGTTCATGGCGATCGCCCAGCAACTAAACGCGATATACAGCAAGCTTTTTAGGTATTGCCCCCCTTTTTAAGGGGGGGTGGGGGGATCAAATCCCATAAAAGGAGAGAGAAGAACTACTCCTTAACAATCAAAGTCTGAATAAAGGCCATTAACTTATCCAAAATTAAACCGATCGCCCCGATATAAACGAGAGCCAAGATAATATCGCTGATGTAATTATTTTGGTAGGAATCCCAGATAAAGAAACCGATTCCGACAATCCCTGACATAACAATCTCTGCCGCAATAATCGCCAACCAAGCTAAACCGATCGCAATCCGTAGCCCTGTGAAAATATAGGGTAAAGCCGAAGGAATCAGAATTTTCAAAAAGAACTTTTGAGGAGCCAGTTGCAACACCTTACGAACATTAATGTAATCCTGGGGAATTTGTTGAACACCAACCGCCGTATTAATTAAAATCGGCCAAACTGAGGTAATAAAGATAACGAATAACGCCGCAGGCTGGTTTTGTTGTAAAGCCGCTAACGCTAGGGGAACCCAAGCCAAAGGAGGAACGGTTCGTAAAAATTGAAAGAGAGGGTCTAAAGCCTTATTCCAAAATGAATTTAAACCAATGATGATACCAACAGAAATCCCTACAAAAGCAGCCAAAGAATAACCAATTAAAACCCGTTGCAGACTGGCCATGGCTTGCCAGAATAAGCCGACATCCGTACCACCACGATTAAAGAAAGGATAGAGTAAATAAATGCGAGTCCGTTCATTGGTAATTAAATCGGTTGGAGGGGGTAATTTAATCAATCCCGTCATTGAACAAATTTGCCAAACGACCAGAAATCCGAGAATTCCCACAATGGGAGGCAAGATATTTTGGGAATTTTTGCGCCAGAATTTTGCTAAAGGATTGGCACTGGGACGAGTGGTTCTTAAAGTGGTCGCCATAATTAAAAAGCTCCTCGATTGAGTTAAAAGTTTAGAAGGTTAAGGGGAAATAATGAATCGTTGAAAATTGGCAAATAATTTTGGGAATAAATGGTTAGTAGTTAAAGTCAGTCAGTATTTATAGTAAAAATCTATAACCCTTAACTCATAACCTCTAACCCAGGTCTAGGCTTTCTTAATTGCCAAACTATCCAGATAGGCTTTGGGATTTTCGGGATCAAAAACTTTGCCATCAAAGAATTTTTCAACGCCACGAGAATCACCAGTGGGAATATCGGCGGCGGGAATACCTGCTTCTTTGGCCGCTTCTTTCCAAATATCAGAACGATTGACTTTATCAATCAAATTCTTCGAGCCTTCCAGATAGGTTTTGGGTAGGAAACCCCAACGCACACTTTCCGTTAAAAACCAAAGATCAAGGCTCTTATAGGGATAGGAAACACTACCGCGATCGGTTTTCCAATAACGGACAGCCATATTAAAATCATCAATATCGGGCTGACCATCTCCCATTACATATTTGCCCATAAACATCGGTTCTAAGGTTGCCGCAGGAACATTAAAGTAACTGGCTTTAGAAACAATTTGAGCCAATTCTTTACGGTTTTCCTGTTTGTCACACCATTGCTGGGCTTCCATCACCGCTTTTAAAATTGCCTTAGTGGCCTTGGGGTTTTTATCTACCCAATCGGCTCGCATTCCTAAATATTCTTCAGGATGAGACGGCCACATTTGCGCCGTTAAAGCTGCAACAAAACCAATGTCATCTTTAATTAAACGGCCTGGCCAAGGATCGCCCGTGCTAAATCCTTCCATTGTTCCCGTTTTCATATTGGCAACAGTTTGGGCCGCAGGAACCGTTAACAAACTCACATCTTTGTCGGGATCAATGCCCCCAGCAGCTAACCAATAACGAATCCAAAAGTCTTGATTAGCTTTCGGAAAAGTATAAGCAGCCCTAAATTTTTTGCCTTCTTTTGCTAATCCCTGAATATAGTCCTTGGCTTTGGCCATATCGAGACTAATATTCTTGCCCACTTGACTTTTGGCGATCGCAATGCCATTGCCCTGGGTGTTTAACATGGCCAACACATACATCGGCACTTTGACATTATTTTTGGTAATTAAACCCTCAGAAATCAGATAAGGCATGGGCATTTGCCACTGACCCCCATCAATACCGCCCCCCGCCGAACCAATCTCGACGTTATCCCTAGCGGCTCCCCAGTTGGCTTGCTTAGAAACTTCCGCCTCAGTCATGCCGTACTTAGCAAAAAAGCCTTTTTCCTTAGCGATGATTAGCGGAGCCGCCTCAAAAATGGGCGTAAAACCGAGTTTAACTTTGGTGGTTTCAGGGGTAGTTTCAGGGGTCAGACTAGCAGATTGCGTCGGTGCAGTGGTGGTTCCCGTTGGGCCTGCATTTCCACCAGTTTCAGGAGGGTTGCCCAAACAGCCTTTCAAGAAGACGGAACTGGTAGCAGCCATCCCTGCGGTGATTAAAAACTTACGGCGATTAAATGAATTCATGGGGAATAGTAATAGAGAAAAGCTATTTTTAAATGGGGATCAATTGAGAGTATCAGGGTTAGGGAAGAGGATGGATTTCAGCCCGAAGAGTAAGACAAGTAAAGCAAAGTAACCTGTAAAACTGTAGATGATTAAATCTGTCATCGTGATTGCCTCAATTCATTGAATCTAATCATAAAGGAAATCTAAAATAGATAAATACCCAAAATTTTATTTATATAATAGATTTTATCTATGCTTAATGCGTTTTAGGTTCGTCACCGTAACGATAAGGTTTTGCGTCGATCACCTAGTACCCAAGTCCATTTAGTACTTCAGGTTTAACAGTACGACCAAAGAACTTTTTCTGACTTAACCCACCGTCTCCCAGCAGATGAAATAACTTAGGGCTTGCTGAAAAAGGCTACAAAACGAACCTAGAGGCCACAGGGATCAAAAAATGGTGACTTCAGAGATCAGTTTCCAGTTTTACCCTACAATTTTCTAGCAAAGTGCATGGATTTTGAGCTTCCAAATGCCATAACCTTGCACATGATCGTTTCTAAAATGCCTGAAAGTATTGTCTAGCAAGGATTTCATAATCATTCAGCAAACCCTAACTTACAAAAAAGTGGATTAATCTAATATCAAATCTAAAGCATCTTTAAGGATCAGTTCTCGTTCTACTAGGTTGCTTAAAGTTAATCCATCATAAATTCCGCCAAAAGCTTCCAAAGCAGCATTATCTAAAGCGCGACTATAGGCCTCTGTCAAAGTTTCTTCTAATTCTTTTTTGTTCATATAAACCCCCCCTGCTTTTCGGCGTTTGTTGATTCGACTAATTGCGTCAATAGAATTCCGAATGGAAACATCCCAAGAATGAGTTGTTCTTTTTTCTGCTTGTTGTTTAATTAAATGAACTAACAAGACTACACAATAACTATAAATTTTGTTGATTTTATCTTCTTTGCTCATCTCTTCTAATTCATCAATTAAAGATAGTGCCGCGTCCAAATTGCCAGCAACAACAAATTCTCTGAGTTCTAGTAATTCTTCCATAATGTTTTTGTTTTTTATCGTTTATTGTTGTTTTTTACAGCACTTATCGGGATCTCGACGTACAGTTTTTTTCCTACAAGGCTTGCTGAGTAAGGATTCTAGCTTTTTGTCTGTATGGTGTAATTAAGCAAAGTGCTGTATCGTTTATTGTTGTTTTTTGTTATCATTTAGAAAGTTTTTGGACATCATAACAATAATTTCTTGATAGAAATCTAAGAAGCCTGCACTGCTATTACGAGTTTTCCACAGTTCGCGTTTTAAATCATCACTAGACTTAACATTATCAAGAATTATGAGCAATTGAGGAAGACTTAAAAACCAAGAATCATGAAGAGGTTGTCCTTTTTTTGTGGGATCTAATTGAACAAGCTCATTAAACTTACTTTGAAACGTAGAAAGTGTCTTCTTTAAATCATCTAGTTTTTCATTTTCTTCTGTGCTTAAATTTTCACTTCCATCTACTTTTAATTTTGCACTAAGTATATTAGTCAGAAAATCAAATATCATGATTTTATCTTGAAAACCACCAAAATCGAGAAGTGAAACTGATACTTGTGCAATATTTCTACCGTTTAACTGATAGATATAACACCCATTTTTCAGCGAGATACAGCCTTTTTTTATAATAAAAATTTCATGTTTATTTATTTGAATTTGTGATGCGAGTAATGATTGTAATAAATCGATTAACAGAGCAGAATTTTTAACACTTTTGGCTCCTCTTGTAAGCGGTTTTCTTTTAACTTCAAAGAAAATTAGGTTATCTGATGCTTCTACTAAAATATCAATATTGAGTTGGTAGCGTTCATATAAGCTTTTCAAATCTTCCCGCAAGCTTGTGTCAGTAGTTGGCTTTGTTGAATCTACCAGTTGTTTAAAAAGTTTATCCATAGTATCTATTTTTAATCGAAAAACTTAGCTTTAACGAAACTTAGCTACTTTTCTGTACTTGTAAAATTTTATTTTTGTCTTTATTTGAAAAACACCACCTTATGTTAACACCCAAAACAAACTTTAACCATCCCTAGCAGTCGCTAATAGTATTTTTCCAAAAAAAGTATCATAATACGATCGCCCCTCCAGTTTTTAGTCGCCATATATTATAAAAAGCCGTGAAACGTAACCGTTCAGGGGGTAATCAAGAAAATGCTCCACATGGAATTGGACGGAATCACGATGAAAAAGTAGTTGTAATTGATTTCATTGCAATAATTCTGAGTAGCAAAAGTCCTATGTCAAGTT
>JAYKJI010000054.1:0-7060 GCA_035285405.1 Snowella sp.
CTCTCCTCTTAATGCAAGGGTTTTGAGCCATTTTAACCTATTTTCCTGCATTCTAGCTGTTCTTAATTTGGCTACTATCTTTTCTCCGTAAGGGTTTCAGCTTTTTTCAGCAAGCCCTAATTAATGAGGTGGAATCCTTGGGAAGACAGGATAAACGAGAACTGGAGAATCGATTAATAACCCTCTTTGAACACGCCATCAAACGCCGCTATGTTCCTTTGCCAGATTGCTATCGAGGTTGGGAAAATACCCTTAAAAGAACTCAAAAAGAACTTAAAAAGAACCTGCGCGATTCTCCTAGTCTTAAAAACTATTTCTTAGCAATTATGAATGATTGTTACCAAGATGCGGTAGATAATCTTCAGGATGATTACGACATCAACTTTCCTGAACATTTGCCCTTTCCTGAAACAATAGAGGTTTTATTGAACGAAAAATTCTGGCAATAAACTTTGTACTTTGATCGCCTTTCTCAATCTGTTAATAAAAAAGTCTTAACCATCAATTATCGTTGTCTTCGTCTGGGAATTAGTTGGGGTGAAGTCGGTTGATAGGATTTTAAACCTTGATCACCTGTTAAAATTTCTACTTGACAACCTATTTTGGCATAATATTCGGCGATCGCTTTAATCGTAACATCTCCCAAAGATAGTTTCTGAGTTACATTTTTCAACCATTCCTCAGCTAACTGTTTTAAGGATTCTGGTTCCCAAAATTCTGCCTGTTCAGTAAATGCAGCCCAGGGATCTTTAGCATTAGCAACTTTCTTCATTAATTCGGCAAATTCTTGGGCGATCACGTATCGGTTTCCTGATGATTGAGTAATATGATTCCCTGTTTCAATAATAGCCGCTAAAGGTAACACGAAAATTGTTTTTTCTTGTTCTTCTTTGGCAATTAATTGATCAATTCTGGTCTTTGTCCAGCGATCAGACAGAGGCCCACAATCTTCCATATTAGGAATTTGAAAATAGACACAAAGAATATCAGTATCAAATATCAAAACTTTTTTCATTGTATGACAGTTTAAATAGACTTTGCGAGGGTTTTCTCAATCGTGCCTTTAGTTGCTAGTTTACCGAGCGATCCGGTTGCTAATAATTTCGGTAAATTCTCAATATCTTCTAAAAGAGTTAATTGACTTTCACCTGTTTCCGCATCCCGATGAACGACTGTGACAAAAGGAATAATTTCTGGCCCTAAAGCATCTAATAAGGCAGGGTTATGGGTGGTAATCAACAGATCAATTTTGCGTTTTGTGCCAATTTCTCGCAGGATTTTAACTAATAATTCAGCACGGGAAGGATGTAAGCCATTATCAATTTCTTCGATGACAATTAAACTGCCTTCTGGTCTGGTTAACAAAGCTGTTAAAATGCCTAATAAACGCAAAGTTCCATCAGACATACTACGAGCATCAATTTCGGTAATCTGTCCAGGTTGCCATTCTTCTTGACAATAGAGCATAGCATCAGTGCCTAAACGACCAACTTTTTCTGCCCAAACTTTTTTTATATCACCTTCAGGAAAATGTTCTAAATAATGAGATAAAGTTGACTCAATTTCTGCTTTTTGCTCATCAGGTAAAGCCGCTAAAACTCCCGCAATGTTAGATGTATCCTGTTCAATAGTTTCAGATAATCGAGAAAAGTCTCTCATTTGTAATGGGATAGGATTGATAATTAAAATTTTCTGTAGCGGTTCGTAAATATTCTTTTTGATTTCATTCATAAATTCTGAGGATGACAATTTATCATGAACATATGGATTAATTATTCCATCAACCATATATTTATGACTGTTGATAGTGTCAGCCCCCATGTAGAATGCTCTGTCTCTGTTCAGGCCACTTCTTTGATTTTGGTCAAAATTAATAGCAGAAAAGAGAGTAATTTTATTTTCTAATCCATTATCTAAGTTATTCCAGCGAATATGTTCATCCCAAATAAATGGCGATTTGTCAACTTGTAAATGATATGAATAGTCTTGCTTTTTATTACCTTCAATTAAGACGTTTAAAAGAAAACCGTGTTCAGATCTCAATACAGCCCATTGTGAACCACCTCGAATAGAAGATAAAGAGCGATCGCCGTTTAAAGCTACGTCAACGGTTTCCCCTGTTGCCATCCGTCGCAAAAATTCCAACGCCTCTACTAAATTCGATTTACCACTAGCATTGGTGCCAATTAACACCGTTAACGGATCGAAATAGAGTTCCGCATAACGAAAACTTTTCCAATTTTCCAAAATGAGCTTTTTTAGCATAATTAATAACCCAACATCTTAGATAACATAAAGAGAAATATCAGGTCTTTCAAGCCTAACAGAAAAAACAAATTCCTTGTAAAACTTATTTTTGTCCCCATCAATAGCGATCACCTGTCCCCACTCTGCCAAAAATGCCAAGCCTCCAGTTATGCCTACTCTGTGCTGAATTAACTAATCGAGGATGACTTGTGTACAATAGAGTCAGCTTTTTGTCATCTCCACTAACGCCATGCCAAACTTACCCGTTAGTAACGCCATGCCAAACTTACCCGATTTTAGTCAATATGGCTATCAAGTTATAGAGCGTCTGAATCATAATTTGCAAGGAGGGCGAGTCACCTACCGAGCGATCGCAAGGGCGACTCAACGACCAGTCGTGATTAAACAGTTTCTTTTTGCCAATCAAGAAAATTGTGGTTGGCAAGACTATCAAGAAATCGAAAATGAGATTGAAATTTTAAACAGTTTAGATCATGCTGGCATTCCTAGATATATCGGCCAATTTGATTCAGGGAATGGCTTGTGTTCAGTGCAGGAATACAAAAACGCCCAGCCTTTATCTCAACCTCACAGTTTCAGTCCAGAATCCATTAAAAATATTGCTTTACAGTTATTGGAAATTCTGGTTTATTTACAATCAAGAGTACCGCCAATTATTCATCGAGATATTAAGCCCGATAATGTATTAATAGATGATAATTTTCAAGTTTATTTGGTAGATTTTGGTTTGGCTAGAATCGGCAAGGGAACGATTGCTTTAAGTACCCGCATGGAGGGAACGCCAGGCTATATGTCTCCTGAACAGGTTCACAAGGATCATTTAACAGAAGCATCAGATTTATACGGCTTAGGCGCAACATTAATTTATCTCGTCACAGGAATTCAGCCCAGTAGCTTGATTAGCTATAACAATAACCGAATTGTTTTCAGAGACCAGATTCCCCAGTTTAGTTTACCTTTTGTAAATTGGCTAGAAAATTTAGTTAAACCAGATCCCACCGAACGTTACCGAAATGCACAATCAGCTTTAATAGCTTTAGAACCCATAGATTTAATTCGAGTTCCTGAAGTTGATTTAGACAAATCTGAATTACAGTTTGTGGCTAATAAAATTGGTGAAACATTAAGCCAAAGGGTTACGGTCACAAATAATGTTGCTGATACTGTTTTAAAAGGCCAATGGTCAGTCTCTTCTCATAACAGTGATCCACCTCACACGCCTGATAGTCATGCTTGGATTAGTTTCTCTCCTCAAGAATTTGAAGGGAATCGGGTCAGTTTTGAAGTAATTGTTAATACAAGTCAATTGGTAAGTGATAGTCATTATGAGCGAATAATTGTTTTAAGTAGCAATGCCAGCTTAAAGGAATATCCCTTAAAAATTAAGGTTAAGACGGCTTCACTCAATACAGAAAGACAAGAGCAAAAAATCTCTTATGGGTTTACCTTTGCTGTTTTTGCTGTGACGGCACTTCTCTCTAGTTTACTGTTTCATTTCAATTTTATCCAAATTATTTTGTCTATTTACAAACCAGAAGACCTCCTATTTTTAATTTCGTTCGGATGTATAGCACTTCAAAATTTAATTTGTGGTTGGTCTTTTTTTAAGTCTTGGAGAAGATACGACTTCACGGATTGGCTTGATTGGTACCATTTCTGGACGTGTTTTGGTAATTCAATACGCATTAGTTGTGTTATTGGACTCATAGGAGGTGTGGTTGCTGGTCTGTTTGACTATTTCGACCACTATTCAGGGGGTGGCGTTGGCGGTATAACTGGAATAGTTGTTTCAGTTTTATTCCACACATTTGCGGGGGCATTTTTGGGAATTATCGCCTCAGCAATAATGGGAATAATTGCTTTTCTTTTAATTGGTCTTCCCACTTATGCTCTCAAGGTAAATCTTGAAAAGTATATTGGTAATACAAATGCTGGTATTCTGACCATTGTGATAGGCGTTCTAACAGGATACATTGCAGTCCTTGGCTTTAGCCCTTATCTCTTAATTGCTTTAGCTTCTTCAGGCTTAACCCTTACAGGATTATTAATTTACCCTCCCCTAAAGTCAAGAAAATTGAAAGCCCAAGCTCGTCGTCAGGAATCCCAAAACTTAATTCAACCGTAGTTTATTTAACAAATATTCAAGCTATGAATTTAACTAATATTGCCCCCCCTCTCTATGATCAAGATTTTGCTCTCTGGATTGAAGCTACCGTTAACCAATTAAAATCCAAAAACTTTACCGAACTTGACTTAGAAAATTTAATTAGCGAGGTAGAGTCCTTGGGCAGACAGGATAAACGAGAACTCGAAAATCGCTTAATAACCCTCTTTGAACACGCGATTAAACGTCGTTATGTTCCTCTGCCAGATTGCTATCGGGGTTGGGAAAATACGCTTAAACGAACTCAAAAAGAACTTAAAAAGAACCTGCGCGATTCTCCCAGTCTTAAAAATTATTTTTTAGCAATTATGAATGATTGTTATCAAGATGCAGTAGATAATCTTCAGGATGATTACGATCTTAAATTTCCTGAAAATTCGCCCTTTCCTGAGACAATAGAGGTTTTATTAAACGAAAAATTCTGGCAATAAATTTTTACATTTCTAACCAAATATTATCCATGAACAGCGATCGCCTTTCTCAACTTCGCCAACAACTCCAAGCCGCCAGTTATGCCTACTACGTCCTCGATGCACCAATTATGGAGGACAGCGTGTATGACCAACTGTATCGGGAACTGCAAACCCTCGAAGCCCAACATCCCGAACTGATCACCCCTGATAGTCCGACCCAACGGGTGGGAGAACGACCCGCTAGTCAATTTACCTCGGTAACGCATAATATTCCCCTCTATAGCCTCGAAAATGCCTTTAATGTGCAGGAATTACAGCAATGGCAGGAACGGTGGCAACGGATTACTCCCGATGTTAAACAGGCGGAATATGTTTGCGAGTTGAAAATTGATGGCTCGGCGATCGCCTTGACCTATGAAAATGGCGTTTTAGTACGAGGTGTGACCAGGGGAGACGGCACAACGGGGGAAGAAATTACCCAAAATATTCGGACAATTCGTTCTATTCCCCTCAGATTAAATTTAGAAAATCCCCCTGCTAGGGTAGAAGTTAGGGGTGAAGCTTTTTTACCGTTAAATGAATTTAATCGCATTAACCAAGAGCGAGAAGAAAAAGGTGAAAGTTTATTTGCCAATCCTCGTAATGCGGCGGCGGGAACTCTCAGACAATTAGATTCAAAAATTGTCTCTCAACGACGATTACAGTTTTTTGCCTATACCTTACATTTATCGGATCAAGAAGATCAAGTTCAGAGTCAATGGGAAGCCTTAGAATATCTGAAAAAAGCGGGTTTTGCAGTTAATCCCCACTGTCAACTTTGTCCCGATTTAGCGGCTGTCACCGAATATTTTGAAGATTGGGAAGGAGCGCGACAACGGTTGCCCTATATGACCGATGGGGTGGTGGTCAAGCTCAATCAGTACGCTTTACAGGCTGAATTGGGATTTACCCAAAAGTTTCCTCGCTGGGCGATCGCGCTTAAATATCCCGCCGAAGAAGCTCCGACTATAGTACGCGAAATCTTGGTTAATGTGGGACGAACGGGGGCTGTCACTCCCTTAGCGGTGATGGAACCTGTGCAGTTAGCAGGAACCACAGTACAACGAGCAACTTTGCATAATCAGGATCGCATTGCCGAGTTAGATATTCGCCTTGGGGATACCGTAATCATTCGCAAAGCAGGGGAAATTATTCCTGAAGTAGTACGAGTGATGAAAGAATTGCGTCCTGCCCAAACAGAACCTTACCAAATGCCCAGCCATTGCCCTGAGTGTGCTTCGCTCTTAGTTCGTCCTGCGGAGGAATCGGTGATTCGCTGTATTAATCAATCCTGTCCAGCGATTTTGCGGGGGAGTTTAATTCATTGGGCGAGTCGGGATGCTTTGGATATTCAGGGTTTGGGGGAAAAGATGGTGATTTTATTACTCAACAACAAGTTAGTACAATCTATTGATGATCTTTACCGTTTGGAATGGCAGAATTTAGCAGAATTGGAGCGTATGGGCAAGAAATCGGCGCAAAATTTGGTTAATGCTATTCAAGACAGTAAAAAACAGCCCTGGTCGCGTATTCTCTATGGTTTAGGCATTCGCTATGTGGGAGCGGTTAATGCCAAGATTCTGGCTGAAAGTTTTCCGACGGTGGAACAATTGGCACAGGCTTCTATCCCCAATTTAGCGGGGGTTTATGGGATTGGTGAAGAAATTGCCCAATCGGTTTATGACTGGTTTCGTAATGAGAGTAATCAGAATTTAGTCACTCGTTTACAGGCGATCGGTTTTGTCTTAGCTCAGGCTCAAAAGTCGGTAGAA
The DNA here is from genome assembly GCA_035285405.1 of Snowella sp. Classification (GTDB taxonomy): domain Bacteria; phylum Cyanobacteriota; class Cyanobacteriia; order Cyanobacteriales; family Microcystaceae; genus Woronichinia. The sequence goes on from JAYKJI010000054.1 coordinate 6,657, forward strand.
ATGGATAGTCAGAATCAAGTTTTTGCGGGTAAAACCTTTGTTTTGACGGGAACCTTACCAAGTTTAAAGCGACAGGAAGCCCAGATTTTAATTGAGCAAGCGGGCGGAAAGGTAACGAGTTCGGTAAGTGCCAAAACGGATTATGTTTTGGCGGGGGAAGCGGCAGGTTCTAAGTTGGAAAAGGCTCAAAAATTGAATGTTGTTATTTTAAGTGAGGAGGAGTTTATAAAAATATTAAATTAGGGGAGTTCCAATTCTTCTTTTGCAATCTCGAATTAAACGTAACCGTTCAGGGGGTAATCAAGAAAATGCTCCACATGGAATTGGACGGAATCACGATGAAAAAGTAGTTGTAATTGATTTCATTGCAATAATTCTGAGTAGCAAAAGTCCTATGTCAAGTT
>JAYKJI010000055.1:0-15672 GCA_035285405.1 Snowella sp.
CAACTTGACATAGGACTTTTGCTACTCAGAATTATTGCAATGAAATCAATTACAACTACTTTTTCATCGTGATTCCGTCCAATTCCATGTGGAGCATTTTCTTGATTACCCCCTGAACGGTTACAATTAATATAACTTTGCAATTGGATTTTTGAATTAAGTTTTCAACAAAGCCTAAAAGTTCAATCAATCCAAGTTTTGATTTTCTTTCAAGATCATCAATGCAAATAAATCCGTTAATGCTATTAAATACTAAATCTAGTAATAGATCATTTCCAATAGCAATACTAGAACCAGCGAAACCAAATAGTGATCGTATTTTTGTTAATTTATCAGCTTGATCATTAATCAATTTAATTATTTTGCCAGCTACCCCTTTATTCGCTAAAATCTGTGATTTTAACTGCTCAATGGAAGATATGCCAAAAACTGAACCATAATAAAAATCTTGCTTCTGTTCGTCAAAAAACGTTTCTACTAAATGAGTTTTTCCTACTCCCCACTTACCCTTAAGAGCTAAAATTTTAAAATTATCATCATTCATAAATAGTTTAAGTTTTTCTTGTACTTGAGCGCGGCTACCTTCGAGATTTTTATGTATGGTATTTGTCGAAGTCATTGTTTTATATTTTGAGCTTTAGTTATTATTATTTTTGTGGAAGAGTAATGTACTACAATAGATGCAGTCATTTCAAGATCGATTATAATATATCAATTGTGTTATGTCACCAAGATTCACGAAAATGATTAACCAAATCCAAGCCAAATGCGAAATCTTTAAAGAAGACGATCTCTATGTTGCCCTTTGTCCTGAACTTGATGTCTCCAGTTTCGGCGAAACCATTTCGGAAGCCAAAGCATCCCTAGAAGAAGCCCTACTTGCATTTTTAGAGGAATGCGAAAGAATGAATACCCTAGAAATAGTCCTTGAAGAAGCAGGGTTTAAACACCAAAATAATCAATGGAAACTACGGGAACCGCTTATTTCGGAACTGGTTGCTATTGGTTAAAATCATGGGAAAAGAACAGAAAATTCTTGCAATTCACTATCAAAAACTAGTCAAAATTTTTGAGCTAGAAGGTTTTGCAGTAAGTCGTCAAAAAGGCGATCATTTAATCTTGACAAAACCAGGTGCTATTCGACCCGTCGTAATCAAAACCAGTCCCCATAAAGTTGCCGTTACCCATATTATGACCAATTTACGAACAGCAGGTATCAGTCGAGAACGTTATTTTGAATTATTAGACAAAATTTAATTCAAGAAGAAATGACAATCAAGCCAAATGGTGAAATTTTAAATATGGCGATCGCCTTCTCACTTTCTAAGCCCCGAAAAACCATTAGGAAACTTCACTATGAACACCAAACAATTAATCCTTGAAGAACTTAATAAACTTGAAGAAGACAGCCTTCAAGAACTGTATGGACTCATAAAAAATTTTGATAACAACAAAACCAGTGAAAAAAAGCAAGGAGCCTTGGCCAAACTCAAAAAAATAAAAATTCAAGCTCCCGTTGACTTTGCCGCCAATATTGACCTTTATCTCAAGGTCGAAAAATAAATTCGGCGTATTCAGTTTTGAAGCGCATAATGTCTGACGATTTAAATTGTTAACCTGAGTTCGGGATAAGCTAAAAGCCAGAAGCCTTGCTGAATAAGGGATGTTATCATATCCATGACTCTATTGGGTTCGTTGTGAACTCATGCTAAGACCGTTTATCCAGAAAAGTCTCAATATTGAAACTCTTCGGCTCCATTTTAGGTGACACGACACGACAGAGTAACGGGAAAATAGGGCTTTCAGTGATTTCTTATCCCGAACTGACGTTTGTTAGCTTGCTTTAACTCGTAATATAACGTTAAACACAGACATGGGGAAAGTCGATAGTTTAATTGCCAGAAATATTTTGCCTTTCAGTGTCCAATGTGATCACATAAGGCTTTTCCTGATCTGTAAAAGTTTCTGCTTGTTGCCATTGCTGTTCCAATAGCTCAACCGTTGCGTCAGAAATATCTCCACTACGATGTGACAGGCGATCGCGGAGAGTAGATAAATTGGCTTGACAATGAATAATTTCTAGGGGAATGTGCTGAGTTTGGGCAGCTTGAATGATAGTAGAACGCCAGCAAGAGCGATCATATTTTGCATCTAAAATAACCGTAAATCCTTGGGGAGCTAACAACAAACCCAGTTCAGCCAAACGACCATAGGTTCTTTCATTCATGGCCGCACTGTATAAACTAGCATCACCTTTGGTTTGCAACGAAATTCCTGCTAAATGTTTACGAACGGCATCGGAACGAATCTGAATAGCATTAAGTTGAGGCGCGAGATGATTAGCCACTGTACTTTTCCCCGAACCCGATAGACCTGACATTAAAATGATTTTGCCCACCGGCATTTGGGTATAATGCCAAGCCAGTTGATAATAATCCTTCGCTAAGGCGATCGCCGTTGCTTTTTCAGTTTCAGAAATATGAGGATCATCACTTAACATCGAAGTCACTTTAGCCCTGACGTAGGCTTGACGACAGAGATAAAAAGGTAAAACCTGTACCCCTTCCCAATCCCCTGTTTGTTCTAAATAAGTATTTAAAAAAATATTACCTAAATCTGCTCTTCCCTTGGCCTCCAAATCCATCATCGTAAAGGCTAAGTCATACATCACATCCACTAAGCGAAAAGGCTCATTAAACTCAATGCGATCAAACAGTTGAATCTGATGATGCCAATAACAAATGTTGCTTAAATGTAAATCACCATGACATTCTCGGATTTTATGGGTTAAACGTCTTTGTTCAAATAAAGCAACTCTTTGTGCAAGAAAATCATCTGTAAATTGGCGCGTCTGTTGATATCTTTCTCGCGTTTGAATAGAGCCAATATATTTTTCTGTCATCTGATAATTTTCATCAACTGACTGCTTAATTACTGCAATTTGACCAAAATTATCAATGTAATCGCTGGTTTTTGCTTTTTGGTGAAAGTCCGCTACTCTTAACCCTAACTCTCTCAGATATTCAGGTTTTAGTTCTCCCTCACTAAAAAGATTCACCAACAGACTGGACTGGGGAAACTCCGTCATTTTTAGTACGTATTCGACAATATTTTCCTCACTACCTAAAACAAAATGATCGCCAACCTGACTGATCGGTAAAACGGCTTGATAAATCTCCGGCGCGATCGGTTGATTCATCGTTAATTCCTGAAGCAAAAAATGATGCCGCTTATCTAAAGTAGAATAATCTAAAAAGCCAAAATTAACCGTTTTTTTCAGCTTATAGGCATAATCTCCTGTTAAAAATACCACTGAACAATGGGTCTGCATAACACCAATTTTTTCCTGTACCGGATGGGGATAAAAATCAGGTTTTTGCATGATCGCCAACAGCGATTCAAAGTCATTAATGTCCATTGAGTTACCACATCCCCCGTTTTCCATTCGGCATCACTGTGCGCCAATTGGTTTTGGCTAGGGAAAGTTGCTCTGGAGAAATATGGGTAGAACTTAAATCCACCCCACAGAAATTAGCTCCCCGCACACTGGCATATTTAAAGTTTGCCCCTCGTAGATCAGCCCCCCGTAAATCGGCTCCTTCTAAATTGGCATAACCAAAATAAGCATCACTTAAATTGGCCTCCTTGAGCGAGGTTTGCACTAATATTGCCTTACCAAAATCCGCACGGGTTAAATCTGCATTTTGAAAATTAGCACGACTTAAATCCGATTGATAACAATTGATCCCAGGAATAAAACACTTGACAAAAACAAGTCCCTGAAGATCCTGATCCGTAAAATCTCTTTTTCCTTTCTCATAGGCACTGAGTACATCCTTGCTTGTCCATTGAACAGGCTGATTGATGTTGACGGTTTCGTTGCCCCGACGATTATTGCGACTGCTTCCATTCGCCTTGACTGAGACATTTAAGGCCACGCTCCCATGACCTCCCCCGCCAGGTGAAGATGCACGAGGATGCGCCGGATTAGCCGTTCCATTGGATTGGGGTGACGGTGAATTTTTCAGTCTAGTTTGAATGTCCGAACGATTTACTGTTTTAATGCCAGTGTTCATCTGACTAAAAGAAGTGGAAATGTTGGAACGGATACCAGTGGATGTATTGAGAGCAGTTGAGTCAGGGGAATCCTTAACGAGCGGAGCCGTAACCAAAGACTGTTTCATCCCTTCCTCGTAGGGCAAAGCATTCATGGCATCCAGAACTTGTTGGGCCGATTTATAGCGGTGACGAACCGATATCTCTAACATCGTTCTAATCACTTTGGCAAAGGATTCACCGACTGTGACATAACGCTCCCATTCCATTTCTCCCGTTTGATGATTACAGTCAATTTCTTTCGGGGTTCTCCCAGTTAAGAGATAAATACAGGTTATCCCTAGGGCGTAAATGTCACTGGCATAAACAGGACGCATGGCCATCTGCTCTGGTGGTGCGAATCCAGCAGTTCCGATCGCAAAGGCAGTTAGGGCAGTTTGAGCCGAGGTATTAGCTGCCAATACCGAATTGACCTCATTTTTAACGGCACCAAAATCAATCAGAACGAGTTGCTGATCGGTCTGACGACGAATGAGGTTAGCGGGTTTAATATCTCGATGAATGACTTCCTGGGAATGGATATAGGTCAGAATCGGGAGAATTTCCGTTAAAAATTGTTTCACCCCTCCTTCGCTAAAGGGGCCATTACGTTTCACTTCTTGATGGAGATTATGGCCTTTTACATACTCTTGAACCAAGTAAAACTGTTGACTATCTTCAAAATAATCAAGCAATCGCGGGATCTGGGGATGGTTACCTACCTTGCCGAGGGTCTGAGCCTCCCGTTCAAACAGTTCCTTTGCCATCCGAAACACATTGGGATCATCTGTAGAAGGACGCAATTGTTTAACGACACAGATCGGTGTGCCGGGTAATCCCACGTCGGCGGCCGCAAAAGTCGCGCCAAATCCTCCTTTCCCCAGCAGACCGAGGGTCTGATAACGTCCATTCAAACGCAATTTACCCCCACAGGACTGGCAAATTTGAACGTTATTGGGGTTCTTGGGATGAGAACAGGAGGGATTTACGCAATAGCTCATTCCGTTTCACCGATAGGTTGACATTGAGAGTGACAGATATTTTTCTGAACCTGACTGGTCGTAGGGGTTCTTCGTCTAACTTTATTGTCTCTCTTTTTCTCTAAAATGTCTTAAAAGAGCCAATATTGAATCCCCATAAAAGCCAAAAACTCTCTCAGAGATTCAAGCGATCGCCTCAATAGCCCCAAATAGGAACCATTGGTCGAGATTACGCTCGCTTAAGGAGAATGTCTCTTTTTGATTGGTAAGGGAGACAGGAATAATCCCCATTAACGATACAATAACTAGACGATAAGTTGCTGAAAAGGCTAAAAGTCCATGCGTATCTCTGTTAACTGGTTACAAGAACTGGTCAAAGTCAATCTGACCCCGATCGCCTTGGCAGACTTGTTAACGATCGCGGGTTTAGAAGTCGAAGAAATTGAAGATCGCCGTCAATGGGCCCAGGGGGTGGTCGTTGGCCGAGTGGTAGAAAGAATACAACATCCCAATGCCGATAAGTTAAGTGTTTGCCAAGTGGATATTGGCCAACCTGAATTACAAACAATTGTCTGTGGTGCCAGCAATGTTAAAGCTGATCTATTCGTTCCGGTGGCCACGATTGGAGCCTATTTACCGATCGTTGACCTTAAGATTCGCCCAACCAAATTACGGGGCGTGCGATCGGAAGGCATGATCTGTTCCCTGGCAGAATTGGGTCTAGAAAAAAATTCCAGTGGTATTCATATTTTTACAAAGGATCTTCCCCTCGGCAGTGAAGTGGGGCCCTTATTGGGGCTAGATGACGTAATTCTAGAAATTAGTCCAACGGCTAATCGTGCCGATGCCATGAGTATGGTGGGCATTGCCAGGGAAGTGGCCGCGCTGACGGGAGCTACCTTAAATTTACCCACTATTCCTAGCCTAGCAGTGGCCGATCAAAGTTTAATAGTGGAAATTGAGGCGGAAAAAGCTTGTCCGGCCTACATTGGCACGGTGATCGAAGGCGTGACCATTGCCCCTTCCCCCGATTGGTTACAACGCCGTTTACAGGCTGCTGGTGTTCGTCCTATTAATAATGTCGTTGATATCACCAATTATATTTTGTTGGAATGGGGCCAACCACTCCATGCTTTTGATGGCGATCGCCTACAGCAATTAACCAATGCAACCGCGTTAAACCTAGGGGTTCGTTTTGCTGAAGAAGGTGAAACCCTAGCCACCCTAGATGGCCAAACCCGCAATCTAGCGGCCAATAATCTTTTAATTACGGCGAATAACCTTCCCGTAGCGCTGGCTGGTGTGATGGGAGGGGCAACCACCGAAGTTCATGATGGCACGCAGAATATTATTCTCGAATCGGCTCTCTTTGACTCAGTGGTGATTCGTCGCTCTAGCAAAAGTCAAAATCTGCGCAGTGAGTCATCAACCCGCTATGAACGGGGAGTTAATCATCGAGAACTAGAAACCGCTTTACAACGGGCGATCACTTTAATAACGACATTAGCGGGTGGTACTGTCACCCGTCAAGGCAAAGCTGATTATCGTCCTGATGTGGCTGATTCGGCTATTGAATTACGGTTAGAGCGAGTCCGGTCTGTGTTAGGGCCAGTCAAAACTGAGACGGGCAAAGGAGAAATGGCGGCGATCGATGTGGAACGCATTTTGACGGATTTAAGTTGTCAATTAACCTCTATCTCGGAAGATCCTCAAGTCTGGACAGTGGCGGTTCCTTCCTATCGCTATCGAGATATTGAAAGAGAAATTGATCTGATTGAGGAAGTGGCTCGTCTTTATGGTTATGATCGTTTTTATGAACAATTGCCCGACAAAACTGAACCCGGCGGTCTTTCCCTGGAATATCAATTAGAACGGCAAATCCGCGAAAGCTTTCGGGCAGTGGGATTAATGGAAGTGGTGCAGTATTCTTTGGTTAAACCCCAGGGGCTAGAAGTTGTGTTGGCCAATCCTCTCTTTGCCGAATATTCGGCCCTGCGAACCAATTTATTGGATGCTCTTATTGATGCCTTTGCCTATAACCAATCCCAGGGCAATGGTGCGTTAAATGCTTTTGAAATTGGTCGTATTTTCTGGCAAAACGGAGAAGGGATTCAGGAAGCAGAAGCGATCGCCGGCATTTTGGGGGGAGAATTTTTCCCCTTGGGCCAGTGGACTCAGGGCGGCAAACCGGCGGTGATGACCTGGTACGAAGCCAAGGGCTTACTGGAAAATGTTTTCGCTCGTTTAGGTTTAAGTGTTGAGTATCAGCCGGATAGTAAAGATACCCGCCTTCATCCCGGACGCACGGCTTCTCTTTGGTTAAAGGGTCAATATCTGGGCATTTTTGGTCAATTGCATCCCCAATTGCGACAGGAACGCAGTTTACCCGATGCGGTCTATGCCTTTGAATTGAGAATGTCTGTCCTACTCAATACCCTGCAACAGGATTCCTTAACTACGCCCCATTTTATCCCCTATTCTACCTATCCTGCGGTGGCCAGGGATTTAGCTTTTTATGCTCCCATTAAACTGGCGGTCAGGGACTTAACCCAATCCATGAATCAAGCCGGTGGTGAGTTGTTGGACGATATTCAACTCTTTGATGATTATCAAGGGGATTCTGTCCCTTCTGGGCAAAGGAGTTTGGCTTTTAGTCTGGTTTATCGAGCCAGCGATCGCACCTTAACTGATGCAGAAGTAGATCCTGTCCATAACCAAATTCGGGAGGCGTTGAGTTCTCAGTTTGCCGTTACTTTAAGGAGTTAGGGGATCAATTGGGGCAATGTTTTAAAATGTACTGTTACCCCTAATTGGGTGTTTTTTTCTTCCCTAATGGCTAGTGTACGATAACTGGTATAAACCTCAGCGATCGCCCCTTAACTGATGATCAAAAGATAAAAAGCAATCAGAGTCTCAATTTCTCAACAATTACTCCTCTTTATACGCCATGCCCTCACAGAAACCAAGTGGCGATCACTGCCTTCTTTCCCATTTCCAAACACTCTGATTACCGCTTACTTAATCATCAAAAGCGATCGCACTTCACCTATATGGCGTATCTTCAGTAATCATAACAGCTTTACTTTTCGTAAAATTATTTTTTTACTTTCCATAAAATTATATTTTCTCCTTCTGAAAGACGTATAGGAGATAATTTGTAGTCCTGCTGTTGATTGGTTTCTAACAACTGCTTTATTGCTTCAGGTTTTTCTGGTTGTTCTTGAGGTTTATAGGAAACATATAGAATAAAAACGTCGTCAAATTGATCAATATTATGGAGAATATTCGTTTGTTTCAGCAATAGTAATTTTACTCTATCTTGAAGCAGATAACTTAAGCTAAAAATATCTCCAATATCAGTAATATCAATCATTTTGCTAACTTTTTCAGACTCATTATTATCAGAGGGGATAAAATTAATCACTAAAGGACGAGAACTTTGATTAATGATTTCTGCCGCCCGATAAATTTGATTATCTTTATATTTAGTAAGTGAAAGCGTTGATTTTATAGAAGAAGCTAAAATAGTTAAAATTAGAATAATTATTCCTATTACTTTAAAGTAGCGTTTTTGAGGGTTACATTTTGTCAAAAAAGTACCGATCATATAAGTTAAAGATAATTGGCTTCCTAAAAGACATGGCCAATTATAACGTGAATAAAAAGATAAACTAGTCTGAAAAAATAAATCTGAAAAAGCAAATGAGATTTGTATCGGAATCATCAGCATTAAAATAAAGAGCCAAATACGCTGTGGAGCTTCACGGCATAGAAAATATAAAGAATAAACTAAAAGTAATATGAAAAATAGCGAAAACTTTGAAGGATACCCAATAAAAACATCAGTTAGATTGATCAACCCAATAGACAGTAAATCCTGTATCGAATGTTGCGCCAACATCCAAGTATTAGTGGAACTAAGACGAGCCGTATTCTTACTCATTATGCTAATCCAAGGCAGAAAAGCTAGAACAGCAATTGAAGAAGCCGTTAAAAAATGAATAACTGTTTTGGTTAGTCTAAATTTCTCTGTAATTATGACATATAAACCCTGACCGACTAAGACAATGGCAGTTAAAGGAAAAGTATATAAACCAGCAATCGTACTTATTGTGTAAAGTGTAAAACTGATTGGGGTACCGAATTTAATTGCCCTGAGTAACGTTACACTGCTTAATAAGAGCGTAACAATCCACAAACTATATTCTCTTGATTCTTGGGCATAACTAATGTGAAGAAAAGAAACTGAGGTTAAAGCAATGGCAATCCATCCAAAAATAGGATATTCAAATAGCTCTAAACATAACCAATAAAACAACGGAAAAGTAAGTAGGCTAAACAAAACGGATAAACCTCTCATCAATTGAGGGGAATAACCCACCAAATTTGTCCAGATTTGCGCAATTAAATAGTAGAGTGGTGGATGTTGTGAATCCTCTGTTGCTAATGATTTAAGGGTATCATTCACACGCTTTTCAGAATTAGGTTTTTGATATCGGAGTAACTCTTTTGCTTCTTGTATTTGATCATTATAAATTTTGTGTGTTACGTCCTTAAGCGTATAACCTGAAACTCGGAAAGAAGTTGCGACTTCGTCTATCCAATAAACTCGTTTGTCTAAGTAAGTAAATCTTAAAAATATACCTAAAGTTAAAATAACAACAATAAAAAACTTCAACCATTGCAACAATTTAGACGAATGACTAGTGGGATTTTGGTTCATTGTTTTATTACCAGTAGAAATTGACTGAATTGGTTTTCATCATGGACGGTTGAGTTAGAGGACGTTTGAAAAGTCAAAAGACTACCACAGGTAGCGTGATAGAATAGATATTCCTAAAATCAAAGGAGGTTCTAAAATAGTCAGACAGAGAAAGTAGGAACAATGGTGAGTAGGGAAGTGGGATATGACGGGGGAAAGAAAATTAAGGGAAGAAAACGGTTTACATTGGTAGATACGTTTGGATTGTTAATGATGGTCAAGGCGATGGCGGCGAATGTTCCTGAACGGGAAGGAGCTTAAAAAGTGTTTGAAAAAATGAAAGAAAATCTAGGGAAATATCCCCAATTAATAAGAATCTTTGTGGATCAAGGATTTTCAGGTAAAGATTTTATACGTCTAGTAATAGATACATTTGGTTTCATCCTAGAGGCAGTGTTACGGTCGGATAAGATGGAAGGTTTTGTGGTTCTGCCTAAACGTTGGGTAGTGGAACAAACCTTTGGATGGTTTAATTATTGGTGACGTTTAAGTAAAGACTATGAAGTGTTGCCTGAAACTTCCGAGGCTTTCATTTATATCGATATGACTCGTCTGATGTTACGACGGCTGACATAAGTGTACTATGCTACCTGTGACCCTTTTCAAACGTTCTCTGACCCGATGATAAAAAGATAGAACGTGATCGCCCTAAAAAAGCCTTAGGATGAACTTCCACAACGACTTAACCAGGCTTCCAAATCACTCATCTCCACAAAATCGAGTAACGCCTCTCCCAAATCTCCTAACTCGGCGATCGTCAACGCTTTAATTTGTTGGTTAACTTCTGGAGTTAAAGTTCCATATTTTCGGGTTAACTGACGCAAAATCAGATCAGCCTCTCCCACACGAAGCCCTTCTTGAAGACCTTCTTGAAGCCCAGCTTGGAGTCCTTCCTGCCGTCCAACTTCCATAACCTCTTGATAAAAACGGGATTGGGTAATGTCTGCTGTTTTTAGGTCTAACATTCTTAAAATCTCCTGAGTACCCAAATGGGGAAATTTATTAACCAGTATAGTCTCAATTAAGTTTAACCTTTGTTGAAAGGTCGTTTGTGTCTCAGACTCCTCTAGGATATGCCGACCCAGGTGAAAAGCTTCAGCTTCTTCAAGAACTAAAAGTTTGAGTAAAGCCAAGTTAGGGCTAATGTCGGCACGCGGCAAGAGATCTTCTAAGTATAAACACTTGACTTGCTCCCGTAGAATGATCTGATAGGGAACAGGCTCACCAAGGTATTGTTGTCGATTATGCAGAATCAATAAACCTTGCCAGGGACGCTTTTCTGGATACTGCTGAAGATACAGAAAAATTTCGGCAAAATATCGTCCATAAAAGCCCGCATCCGATTGCATTTGTGCTTCGATAAAAATCAAGGGAATATTCCAATTTTCTGACTGGGGAATAAACAATCCGTCCAGTCTAAATTCTCGTTCCTTGATAACAGGAGCAATGTAATCAAATTCGCAATTAGGGGGAATATTAGAGATTAATTCCGCAATTATCCCTGGCATTGTTAAAAATAGTTGGTAGAACCACTTATCAGTTTTCATTGTTTATTTGTAATAGCGATCGCCCCTTAGCCAATGATAAAATGCGATTATGTACTGGGTGTCGCAATTATGAACCAGTCCGAGCATGGAGATGTTGATCAACTAACGTAGAAAACTAGAGAATGATAACATTACCCGTTCTCCGATCTAACCGTACTAAATCAACAGAGAAATAGAGATTGGTTAAATTTTGACATAACTGAAAGCATCGTAATGCCTGTTGGGTTATTGGCAATCTATTGACCTCCTTTTTCATACAACAGCGATCGCGGTATGATAGGAAAATTGCAAATTCTGGAGAATGACTGTTCATGACTGAGATCCAAACTGCCTCTTTTGGTGCCTGGAAATCACCCATTACTGCTGATGCTATTTTGGCGGGAAGTATTGGTTTAGGAGCCGTTGCACTGGATCAGGGGCAGATCTATGGGTTAGAGTCCCGACCGACGGAAAAGGGTCGTAGTGTCTTAGTGCAATATCATGCTGATGGTAGTCAAACAGATCTTACGCCTGCCCCTTTTAATGTACGAACCCGTGTCCATGAATACGGTGGTGGTTCTTTCTTAATTGCTAAAGGCACCATTTATTTTAGTCATTTTGCAGATCAACAAATTTATTGGCAAACGGCAGATCAGGAACAGCGATCGCTGACTAGAGAGGCGAATAAACGATATGCAGATTTTATTTTAGATGAGAAAAGAAATCGTTTAATTGTAGTCTGTGAAGAGCATAGGGATAATGATTCCGAACCTAGTAATTATTTAGCGACTGTCGATCTAGCAACGGGAACCGTTCAAACGCTAACGTCAGGTTATGATTTTTATTCTTCTCCTCGTTTAAGTCCTGATGGTCATCAACTCACCTGGATTACTTGGCAGCATCCCGATTTACCCTGGGACAGTACCCAATTATGGTTAGCTGATCTGGATGAAGAAGGGCAATTAGCAAATATTGTTTGTTTAGCGGGTCAAACAGAAAGTGAGGCGATTTCTGAACCCAAATGGTCGCCGGCTGGAATGCTTTATTTTGTCAGCGATCGCGGTGGTTGGTGGAATTTCTATCGTTACAATGGCGGAGAAATTGAAGCTGTTTATTTAGCGGAAGCCGAATTTGCCTATCCTCATTGGGTGTTTGGTTTATCGACCTATCTTTTTCTCAATGATCAACAAATAATTTACACCTATAGCCAAAATGGTTGTTGGTATTTGGGAGAACTGAATCTAGATAGCCGACAATTAACCACCTTTACACTTCCCTATAGTGATTTTTCCTCGTTAGCCCATCAAGGAGAAACGGTATTTTTTATTGGCAGTTCTCCAACGAGTTCTGCGGCGATCGTGGCTTTTAATGTGATCAGTCAAGATTACCGAGTTATTAAAAAATCAAGTGATTTGACCATTGATGTTAACTATATTTCCGTTCCTGAAGCGATTAGTTTTCCAACCGAAAAAGGTTTAACTGCCCATGCCTGGTATTACGCACCTAAAAATCCTGATTATCAAGCTCCTTTGGGGGAATTACCGCCGCTCGTTGTGAAAAGTCATGGTGGCCCCACCGCCGCCTCTTCTAATTCTCTGAGTTTAAAAATTCAATATTGGACAAGTCGAGGATTTGCCTATTTAGATGTTAATTATGGCGGTAGTACGGGTTACGGTCGGGCCTATCGTCAACGTTTAGACGGTCAATGGGGAATTGTGGATGTGGATGACTGTGTGAATGGGGCTAAATATTTAGTCAATCAGGGCAAAGTAGATCCGCAAAAGTTAGCTATTTCCGGCGGTAGTGCGGGGGGTTATACGACCTTAGCTGCTTTAACTTTTCGAGATACCTTTAGGGCCGGAGCCAGCCATTATGGGGTTAGCGATCTAGAAGCTTTAGCCAAAGATACCCACAAGTTTGAGTCTCGTTATCTAGATCGTTTAATTGGTAAATATCCTGAAGAACAAGCCCTTTATCAGGCGCGATCGCCCATTCATTTTACCGATAAATTGGCCTGTCCAGTGGTCTTTTTCCAAGGTTTAGAAGATAAAATAGTGCCGCCTAATCAAGCAGAAATGATGGTTGAGGCTTTGAAACAAAAAGGTTTACCTGTTGCCTATGTAGCTTTTGCGGAAGAACAACATGGTTTTCGCATGGCGGCTAATATTAAGCGGGCATTAGAGGGTGAATTTTATTTTTATTCACAGATTTTCGGATTTACCGCAGCAGACGAGATTGAACCTTTAGAAATTTTAAATCTTACTCCATCGTCATGATTTAGATGCTATCTAGTTCCGGCTTAACTTTTCATCTCTGCATAAACTGATCGCCTATTCTCAACTGAGAGACAATCAAAAATTATGACCTCCTTTATTGTCACTGTTCCCGCTACGACTGCTAACCTGGGCCCTGGTTTTGATTGTTTAGGGGCTGCCCTTAATCTTTATAACCAAGTCACCTTTACCGTTCCCTCTGAGGCGATCGCCGATCTGGTCATTACCGTCACAGGTGAGGAAGCGGATCGTGTTAGTACCGATGCCAGTAATTTACTGTACCAAGCCTTTCTCAAATTCTACCAATCTATTGAACAAACGCCGCCCCCCATCCAGATCGAGATTAATTTGGGAGTTCCCCTGGCCAGAGGCTTAGGTAGTTCTGCCACCGCTATTATTGCAGGCCTAGTGGGAGCCAACGTAATTGCAGGGAAACCCCTTCGTCAGGATGAAATTTTGGATTTAGCAATCGCAATGGAAGGTCATCCCGATAATGTCGCACCGGCCCTATTAGGAAGTTGCCAATTATCTGTCGGTAGCGGTGAGGATTGGCGTATTGTGCCGTTAACTTGGGACGACCGACTGATTCCCATTGTGGCCATTCCCAACTTTGAATTGTCCACCGAAGCCGCCCGTGCCGTTTTACCGCTTCAATATTCCCGTGCCGATGCTATTTTTAACGCCTCCCATTTAACTCTTTTAGTACAAGCATTAAAATTAGGTCGAGGAGATTGGTTAACGATCGCGATGGAAGACAAAATTCATCAACCCTATCGCCAAAGTTTAATTCCTGGCTATGCGGCAGTTAAAGCGGCTGCCCTGGAAGCAGGAGCCTATAATCTTGTCATCAGTGGAGCCGGCCCCACGCTATTAGCGATCGCGTCTGTTGAAAAAGCCCCTACTGTCGCCACCACAATCCAACAGGCTTGGCAAACTGAAGGCATCACAGCCAAAACTAAAGTTTTGGAATTAGATCTCTGGGGGGCAAGAGTCAAAGAGCTAAATTCTGATTAAAAGATCAAGTTAGGTTCATTGGTTAAAACGATTATTCGAGATTAGGATGGGTCAGAGCGATCGCTTTTAAAGTCCTAACCCATCTAAAAACTACTTCTGCTGTTTTAAAATGGCTTGGATTAAACCCGTTAGCGATTGACTGAGGATAGCTAGTAAAATTGCGATCGCCAGAATAATGCTGGTGGGTGATTCTCCATTTTTGACGAGAGTTTGGGGATCAACGGGGTTAGAGAGTTGGGCAGATTGGGCTTGAGTTGTTTTCATCGGTGTTAATCTTGAAATTTGGAACACTTTCATCAAATCATTAGCCTATTTGCGTCCGTATCTGAGCAAACCTGAGTTCGTGACCGAGTTCATACCTGAGTTTATTTGAGATTGAAATTTTGTATCGGACTAGATAATATAAGTTTATGGAGTCCCACCTGCAAATCAAATTACTGGAAACCGATGAGGGCAAAATCCCTTTTCAAGATTGGTACAGTGCTCTAAGAGACAAAGCGACTAAGATGCGAATCAGGAGACGTTTAGATCGAATTGAACTTGGCAACTTTGGGGATACTCAATCAGTTGGTGAGGGCATTTATGAATTGCGACTGCACTTTGGCTCAGGCTATCGGATTTATTTTACTCGTGTAGAAAATACGATTATTGTCTTGATTGGAGGGGGAGATAAAAGTAGTCAATCTAAAGATATTGTCCAAGCTCAAACTATTTGGAAGAGGTACAAAAATGAAGTTAATAGATATGCACGAGATTTTAGATAGTGAGCTACGCGATCCAGAATATGCGGCTCTTTATCTCAATGATGCGCTTCAAGAGGGTTCGCCAGAGGAGTTTTTATTGGCGTTAAGAAATGTGATTCGCGCAACGGAGAACATGAGTCAGATGGTGGATCAATCCCAATTACAAACTAAAAATTTTGAACAAGTTCTAGAAAAGTCTGAAAATCTTCATTTTTCTACAGTTTATCAGGCTATTTCGGCCCTAGGTTTACAGATTTCCTTTGAACCATCAATTTCTTA
>JAYKJI010000056.1:0-2821 GCA_035285405.1 Snowella sp.
AACTTGACATAGGACTTTTGCTACTCAGAATTATTGCAATGAAATCAATTACAACTACTTTTTCATCGTGATTCCGTCCAATTCCATGTGGAGCATTTTCTTGATTACCCCCTGAACGGTTACAAAAAAAGTCCTCTTCCACCTCAGATTGGAATAATCTCAAAGCAGAAAAGGAAACCATGAAGAACCTTGATAAAAAAGCTAAATCTTAGCCAGCAAAACTCGTCATCC
This sequence comes from Snowella sp., assembly GCA_035285405.1. Lineage (GTDB taxonomy): Bacteria > Cyanobacteriota > Cyanobacteriia > Cyanobacteriales > Microcystaceae > Woronichinia. The sequence continues at coordinate 232 of JAYKJI010000056.1, forward strand.
TAAAGTTGGACGTTTGTTCTGGACGCATCAGGATAAACCCGCCATTCATAGATCTTATCTCCTTCAAAACGATAAATATCCGTACAGGGAACCTGCACAAATCGTTTGTCCGTTTTATGAACGTAATTAGCATCCATTTCCAAAATAATCGTGTTGCCAATTTCCCACATCCCTCGTGTATTATGGGTAGTCAACTTCAGGGTTTTATAGATATGTTGTAACAGATTGCAACAAGCCTCTGGCCCAATAACTGGATCATTCGCTCCAATTTTATATAACAAATCGGGAGTAAAGAAGCTCATAAATTCATCCCAATTTTCAGCATGAAGAGCCTCATACATTTTGCCGAGTCGTGCCGTTAGAAAACCCTGGGGCATTTCTGGCTCACGTTGAACCGTTTCAGTATTAAAGACGGGACTAATATCCATATAGATTCTTAATTCCTGAACCTTATCCCCACGAAAAACAATCGTGTCACAGCAAGGTAGCCGGAAAACCTTACCATCATGGCGAATATAGGTCACTTCCATTTCACAGATAACCGTATCTCCCTGTTCCCACATTTTTGTAATGTGATGGTAAACCTTCGCTACTGTCTGAAGAAAACCAACGGAGGTATCTCGAATGCCCTGGGGCCCATAGGCCACTGGATAATTACTAAATTGGTAATGGGCATCTTCCGTGTAGAACTTAACAAAGTTTTCGACATTCATTGATTCGCCCGCTTGAAACATTTGCTTAACGATTTCAGATTTGGGGCCTGCACTAATTGCACCCACTAAAGTCTGGGTCATCGGATTTACCTCTTGTGCCTCTAAGGTTGTTTGCCGTTCAATAATATGCTTGAGATGCAGTGTTGCTTTTTCGATCAACTCTGGATCGGATGCTTTGATCAAGTGTTGAGATTCTTCCTGTTCTAGAACCCCCGCCGTAGAAGATTTTAGTTGAAAAGTATTGGTTAACAACGGTAATGTCCCTGGCCCCGATAAAGTGACCTGGTTAATGAAAGTTGCCGTAAAGGAAGGATAATTGAGAATATCGTAGGTAATCTTGCCGGCTGATTCATCCACCGTAACCCGTTCGATCGCGTGCATCTCTGGGGTAGTAATTTCGCGCAGGACACCATCCTGATAATGGGCTAATACCTTTAACTCCTTGATCGGATAGGGCATATAGCGATCGGGGTTCTGCATCTTGTCTAACAACACCTGCCAGACCAACTCCTTGGGCGCATTCACAGGAGTGCTATAAATTGTATTTAATAGCGTTGGAGCAGAGGTCTGTTCCTGACCATTCAATCCCCAGTAATGATTACCATTGTCGAGGTTATATTCCTTTTGAGCACGGACGAAGTTTTCCTTGGCTTTTCTCTTGACCTGGTTAAACTCTAACTGTTCACCATTGGGCCCCTTACAGTAAAACAAGGCCCAGCCATCGAAATCTTCAATGAATTCCGTCTTTGCATAGAGTAGGGGGGCTTTATCTCGATCTGCTTCCGAGTTGATCGTAATAATCCGATTGGCGACAACATTGGTCATGCCACGACGATGGCACTCTTCCTCTAATTGTTTGGCAAATTGATTTAAATCAACATCATCCTTCACATAGAAAGAAATATGCGGTGCATTAGTATGACCAATACCAGAGGGAATAGCATCAAATACATTAGGGGCGTGGGAATCTAATTTGGCTCCCCGAAAATGAATTAATTCAACACAGGTATTACCAAAGGAAATAAACCGAACATCTAAAGCCTCTTGGGAACCATCTCGGATATTGGGAACTCCCATCACTTTCGGATTAATTAGTCTTTTTGCCGCTTCGAGATCTTCCTTTTGGAACAACAAATTGTGGAGATCTTCGCCAACAAAGCCATCGCCTCCGATCGCCTGTCGCCCTCCTAACACATCAATATAAAATTCCAAAGCCTGGTCAAGATTGCTGACCGTAATCCCAAAATGTTGTACACCTTGGAGTAGATGACCGAGGGAAGACCGAGGAGTGGAGACAGACGGTAAAGCCTGTTTTAGTTCACTCTTCCCATTGGCCGTCAAAGCATTGCCATTGGAACGGGTGTCATAACTCATCATAAGAGCAGTAATATCCGGCTTAAGTTGATTAGCAGCACCAATTTTCGAGATTAGATCAGCAACTTTTGCACTACGCTGACCCGCCAAAGTCATCTGGCCATCATAGACAAAGGTATAGGCTGTTCGCTCAGGAAAGGGTTGAATTTGTTTAATGTAAGTCGCTGCATCTTTAATCGCGCTATTATATTCAGGAGAAGCAAAGAATTTTTCTCTGTCCAAGTGATTTAAAAACGCAATTTCATAGGCAGCAAGATATTGTTTTTCAGGCGGTTCATAATGGACAACGCCTGCCGCATCAGGACGGGAAAGATCCACCTCATCAAACAAATGTAGACGTAATTTAAGCACCGACTCATTCTTCACGATCGCCGGCACAAAATGTTGCTTCAAATACTGACGAAAGGACTCAATACTAATCCCATCCACCTTTTTAAGTAGAACATGAAACTTCACCACCCCCACTTCCCCATTCGGTGCTCCATTGGCAATGCCATCTACAT
>JAYKJI010000057.1:0-3442 GCA_035285405.1 Snowella sp.
GGGAGGGATAGACCAGGGCGATAGCGCCGCTGTAGGCGACCTTTAATTCTTCGTCCGTTAGCTGGAGTCCCTGGAAGCCGCAACCGGCGGTTAGTTCTCGCCATTCCGGGGGCAGTTGGGGGACGGCACCGGTGGCGACAATATCTAAACCCGTCCGAGTGGCCAGTTGGGCGAAGCCCCGCAGGAAAAGAATGATATTTTTATGACCGCCCCCCAACATGACGAGGAAATAGGGTTTTTGCAGGCCGTATTTAAATTTAAAGTTGGCGATTTCTTGAGGCGAGGCGGGGGAAAAGCGGGGATCGACGCCGCAGTGGGCGACGGTAATCGCGGCTGGGGGAATCTGGGGAAAGTGTTGACGCAGATCCTTGGCGGTATTGTGGGAAATGGCGATAAAGGCGGAAGCGTGATTAATACCCCGGTGTTTTTCTCGCCACATGGGCTGGTTTAAATCTCCCCCTAGAACTTCGGGGATCATGTCGTAGGCCATGAAGACGGAGGGGGTGGTCAAGGGGGTGGTGTAGTAGCTGGAAATAAATAATTCCGCTTGTTCTTCGTCGCAGATTTGTTGTAATAGCTGACGGTCTTGATCCGTATTGGTGTAGTCGTAGGCGCCGATCGTCCGGTAGCGCAGGCCGTCAATTTTGGGGGCGGTGTTGTTCCGGTCGAGGACGAGAAGATGAGCGCCGAACTCAGTCTTAGCCCATTGTTCCAGCAGGGATTTCCAGACCCTGGCGATGCCGGTTTTATAGAGTTGGAAGAAAACCCCGTCAATGAGGATAATCGGCGCTTGTTTGGCGACGGCGCTGGGGGGACGGCTAGGTTGAGCAGTTAGCGTTTTGCTCAATAGGTTGCTGGTCACAAAGTTAGATTTGCTAGATAGCAAAAAGGACAATGGTCTTGAGATAGATTTCTCGACATTTGGAGAAAAATTTTCTTGACAATCAGTATAAATTTCTGTTGCTAGTTGTAAACAGCTTTCAATGCCCCTTGTATTATCACTCATTCTGATTAAGCAAAACAATCCATAACAAATTTTTAAGATGTCACCGCTTTTAATACCTTGATCAAAAAAATCAACTCCGGCTTTATATAAAATATCTCCATTAAGATTATTTTGTGATAGTTTAGGCATTGATGGAGCTAAATCTTGACATCGAGTTAGAACAAAATGAAAACTACCTGGAGCAGATTGAAATGGTCCACGAACCCAGTCATTCCCAAAGTAGTCTACAATGTTAGGATTGTTATTAAATCCGGCTTTATTAAAAAAATCCTCCCACCAGTTCTTATTCTCAACGGTTTGATGCAATCGCTGACCGTTGATAATCTCTTCGTTCGGAGAAACACTCATGATCCAAACGCCATTTGGAGCAAGATGCCGTTTTACATTTTCGCAGACTGTTGGTAGATCTTCTTTTTTGATATGTTCTATAAATTCCCACGCAGTTACAACATCAAACTGCGCATCGAATAATTTTTCTTCATTATCATTGACCTGTTTTAAGTTAAACGGAGAGGAAATATCACAAGTGAATAGATTGTCAGGGATAGTATTCCATTCCGCACGTCTCTCTTTTTGGCTGTAGTCGCTTCCTTCTAAGCCAATTGCTACATAACCTAAATCAAGACAGCTTTTAACGAAACCTCCACCCGAACACCCTAAATCGAGAAGCGTAACTTGTCCTTTATGAGAAAATAGAAGATTAAGTTTCTGACTAAAAATCAAGTTAGAACTATTATCATATTTTGTTCCGTGAGGCATCAAATGATCTGGAGAATCATTGGCTACTTTTTTGTTGGTTTGAAGGATGAATTTAAGCATGGCTTTTGGATATGATAATGGAGGCTTATTTCGTGTGTAAATTTTATGTTGTCAAGTCTCTAAGGTATTTGAAGAGCTTCGATACAATCATTTTATCATTACTGGGAAGCTCTTCCATTACTTTCATTATTTCTGAAAAAGAAGGATGAGAAACAAGAGTAATAAAATAAAATGTAGCTTCATTCACTTGCTCTAAGTGCATAAATGCAAGGATCATTCCCATGACCATAATAGGGTTAATATCCCTGGAACAGTCTTTGACTTTTGTGTTGAGGCTTCGACTAAGATGGAATAGAGCTTCATTAGGGTTTCCTAAACTAATTAGAGCTTCAGCAATACCAATTGTACTGGAAGCACAAAAATAGTCTTGAGTCGCAGAATGTGAAATCATCTCATTGTTAACATATAAAGTCCAGTAGTCAGCCCAAAAACTCACTTGTTGCGAAAGTTTCAATTCACAGTGCACTGGTAAAGTAACTCTCCAGTGACTAGCAATTTGTGCAGATATCGTATTATATGACTTAGCATCTTTACGAAAAAGTTTAGCAGATGACAAAAACTCATTTATGAATTTAAATTCAAATTTTCTGGCTAGACGAATCCAGTATTCTAAGTCAGCCGAAAAATGTAGATTTTGATTGACCAGCCCCGTTACTTCCAGCGCATGACGAGAAAAAAACATTGAGCTTTGATGAGGAAGCCCTTGATTGCCAAGCCACCAACGCATTAATTTTGGAAGATCAATATTAGACTCTACTCGTTTTTCATGGGTAATCTGATCTTGTTCATTCACAATGTAAGCATGACCATATATTACATGAGTTTCAGCGCTTGAATCGAGAATTCTTTCTATATTTTCAAAAGTATTGTCCAATAAATAGTCATCTGTATTTAGCCATACAATAATATCGCCAGTGACCATCTTTAACCCTTTATTAACAGCTTCAATCTCCCCTCGATCTGGCTCTGAAAGCCAGTTCAAGTGTGGATAGGATTTCAGAATTTTGATGGTGTCATCAGTGGAAGCTCCGTCAATAATAATATGTTCAAAGTTTGAGTATTTCTGACTTTGAACACTTTCTATACAGCGATCAATATAGCGACTGCTGTTGTACGAGGGAGTAACTACAGAAAATTTAATTGCCATATTTTTATTTTAAGATTAGCGGTTTGACGAAAAAAATATTTCAGCCGAGGAAGGGCGGATCAATAACCTGAAAATTATAGTCAATGACTCTTTCCTCCTCAGGTTAACCTTTTAGATCGGGCCACCACTCTTCGTTTAAAATCTCCTCCATATTAGCAATAGGGGACTGGGGAAATAACGCTAAAGCTAGGCCTGTTTTTAAACTGGTAATTTGGCGAGCGTCGTCATACATTTCCTGAGCAACTTCCTGAAAATAGGGATTTAAACTAGGACTGCGTTTCAACAGTCTTTTCAGTTGCTTCCGTTGTTCTAAAATGGTCGCTCGCCATCCTCTTTGATTGTAATCGCGCTCCTGTGACCAGTAGGTTAATTTAAGAAGATGCTCATAGAGAACCAATAAGCGACTTTCCAGTTGATTCTTTTGCTCGTTACCCAAGTCCTGTAACTCCTCCGCTAATTGCTCCCAATCC
>JAYKJI010000058.1:0-22667 GCA_035285405.1 Snowella sp.
CTCCCCTCGTCGGTTTAAGTACTTTATCAATACGCTGACTATTCCTTTCAATGAGATGATTAGCTGCCTGTAAAATATTTTCGCGAGAACGATAATTTTCTTCCAGTTTCACCATTGTCCGAGTATCGAGATCTGGTAGCCCATCGCCAAAATCAGATTGGAAGTTTAACAAGATGGTAAAATCTGCCATCCGGAAACTATAAATAGATTGATCCGCATCTCCCACCACAAAAATAGAGCGATCGCGCCAATTCCATGCTGACTTACGGGTTTCACCATTGGTAGCCAAGAGCCGAATTAAGTCATACTGAATACGATTAGTGTCTTGATATTCATCCACTAAAATATGATGGAACTGTTGATGCCAGTAACCTAAAATAGTCTCATTTTGTTGAAAAAGACGAGTTGGCACTAAAATAAGATCGTCAAAATCCAAGGCATTATTGGCAGCCAATTGCAGTTGATAGGCTTGATAAACCTCCGCCGTTACCCGTCCCTTATAGCTGGGATTTTCTCGCAAATACTGATCGGGAGATAAACCTAAATTTTTAGCATTACTAATTTGGAAACGAATAGAACGGGGATCAAATTTTTTCTCATCCAGATCTAATTGTTTGGTGACAATACTTTTGATCAAAGTTTGAACATCAGATTCATCAAAAATGGAAAAATTCCTTGTCCAGGTGCGTCCCCGCTCATCATGGTACTTATTAATATCAAACCGTAATATCCGGGAAAATAAACTGTGAAACGTCCCAATCCAAAGTTTTTTAGTTATATTCTTATAAACCTTGGAAGACAACTGTTTTTGTTCGTATTCTCCCAAGGCCTCAAACCGTTTTCCGTACTGTTGCTGGGCCATTTCCTGTACGAAGACAGCTTCAATACGCTCTTTCATTTCCCGGGCAGCTTTATTGGTGAAAGTAACCGCTAAAATGTTTTCGGGATCAATACGATGTTGACGAATTAAATGGGCAATACGATAGGTTAGGGCTCTTGTTTTACCAGAGCCAGCCCCCGCAACGACCAGCAGAGGGCCACAAAAATGTTGGACAGCACGACGCTGAGAAGAATTCAATTGAGCCAAAAAATCGAGATGAGCGGTCATAGTAGGGCACAAAGTCTATCGGGATTACTTACTAGTATAGGCGAGGAAAACACCCAAAAAAGCGGAACTCTCTAACAAAAAAAGCGTCCTGAAGGGATTTTTCCTTTACAATAGAGGTGGCGGAGACACAAGTTTCCGTTCACTCCTCACACCACACTCCGCCTGAACGACGTTTGGGCGGTTTCCTCATTACTGTTACTTTAGGGAAGACAATTCTTAATATATCTTTATATAAATTTTAGGACTGTAACAAAACATAAACTATTCCTAAGATTCTCTTTGTTTTTGGTTACAAGGGCAAGGTTTTGGTTATGGTAGAATTCTAGAAAATGCTATCAAAGATTAAGGATTTTCGGTATGAGTGCCTCACGTCCAGTTACAGACGCAACCTTTAAAAAGGTTGTATTAGAAAGCGAAATTCCTGTGCTCGTTGACTTTTGGGCACCCTGGTGCGGCCCCTGTCGGATGGTGGCTCCGGTTGTGGACGAAATCGCTGAGCAATATCATGAGCAAATCAAGGTTGTTAAGCTCAATACAGATGAAAACGCCGCTACGGCTACTCAGTACGGCATTCGGAGTATTCCGACTCTCATGATTTTTAAAGGAGGTCAACGGGTTGATATGGTGGTGGGTGCAGTACCGAAGTCGACGTTGGCCAATACCCTCGAAAAATATCTTTAAGCGGTTGGAATTTCCCCATTGGGGGCCAATTAGTGGTAAGAATCGTTATCACTTCCTATTTTGTAGGTGAGGACAGTGGTGATCTTGATTGATCTACGAAGCCATTGTCTTTATTTTTGCTGGGATTAGCTTTCCCCTAACATCCTTATAAACGATAAACATCTACATTTTTCATGATTTCTTTGTCACTTCAGAACGCTATTCCGTTTGATGAAATTCAGTACAATGAGCAAGGTTTGATTCCCGCGATCGCCCAGGACTATTTGGATGGAACAGTTTTGATGCTGGCTTGGATGAATCGGGAGTCTTTAGAAAAAACTCTAGAGACGGGAGATGTTTGGTATTGGAGTCGATCGCGTCAGGAGCTTTGGCATAAGGGGGCAACATCGGGCCATCTACAAAAGCTGAAGGGTATTCGCTACGACTGCGATAGTGATGCTTTGTTGCTGACGATTGAACAGGTGGGAGATATTGCTTGTCATACAGGGGAAAGAAGCTGTTTTCATCAGGTTGATCATCAAAAATCGCCCCCTCCGGCGGATATGCTTTCAGAACTTTTTGCGGTTATCTGCGATCGTCGTGATCATCCGAATGAGCAGTCCTACACCTGTAAATTATTGGCCGGCGGTGATAATAAAATTCTTAAAAAAATTGGCGAAGAAAGTGCCGAAGTCGTTATGGCCTGCAAAGACAATGATCTCGATGGGATTGCGGGGGAAGTCGCAGATTTGTTTTACCATACCCTGGTAGCCCTAGCCCATCATCAAGTCGAATTGCGAGCCGTTTATCGCAAATTGGCAGAACGACGGGGTTAAGCTCTCATACCAAATATGTTTCTGATAACCCACTAGGTGACTTTTGCGACTCCTCTGCTTAGACTAACAAAAGAGGAATAAAGCGTTCAGAATTGTGACAAAGACCGATCTATGTTCTTCATTGTTTGTTTCCTTTGGCTTAAAGTTATCTCAACCAGCCAGAAGACGGAGACAAATTCAAGGGGGATTATTAATGTTGCCCTTGGGAGGAGCGTTTGTGCTTGCCCATACCTCATGGACTTCGCCTTTATTTTGTCCCTTTCGAGCCTTGACGGGTATTCCTTGTCCCGGTTGTGGTCTAACTCGCCCCTTTACCGCGATCGCCCTAGGCCAATGGGAAACCGCTATTAACTATCATCTTTTTGGGCCAGTTATTTTTTTAGGGTTTGTTATTGCAATTCTCCACTTAAGCTTAGAACTTCTGACCAAATACCAAATTAAGACGATTTATCTCACTTGGCTGCAAAACCCTAAACTGCAAATTCTATCTACCCTAGTGATTTGGGGGTACCATCTAACTCGATTAATGGCATTAAATCGGACTGGAGAATTAGCCTTCAATTTTCAGACCTCCCCCCTAGGGTCATGGTTTCTCTTGCGTTCCCATTAGAGCGTCTGTTTGAAACTTAGGCCTGAAAAACTTTGAGATGTTCTAGGGCCTTATTCTGCTGTTGGAGTTGCATGACCAGAGAATTACAAACCAGATCACACAGAGGGAAAATGACAGGATTCGCAATTTCATAGACTACATTAACTCCCTGTTGAGTCCGACTCAGGATTCCTGCCCCGGTTAAGAGCTTCAGATGTTTGGATACGTTGGCTTGTCCTAATCCCGTTAACTCAATAATTTGACTGACCGTCAAGGGGCCTTTTTTGAGAGCGCAGACAATTTCCAAACGACTTACTTCTGAGAGCATTTTGAAAAAATCAGCAATCATACTTAGAGCAGCAGGCGACAGAGGCAGTAATTCTAAAGTTGAATTGGACATGGTGGTAGGAGAGACGACGGAGAGATGATTTTTGGTCATGGCTTTATAGACAAAAGTCTATGATTTTCAGTTAATATATATTGTAGCAGCGTAGTTAAAAAACCAAAACATTTAATGGATCAAAATTTAGGGATGTTTAAAAGCCATTAGATTGATAGGTCTTTTAAGTACAAGCGTGGTAACAAAACCAAGTTTACTGATCTTGTGCAGCCTCATAACTCATCGGATAGTATAAAAGAAGGCTTTTTCATAAGGTTAAAAAAGTCTCGAAGTCTTGCTATATCTAGATTAGCACTCATTTTACTTTATAGGCTATTGCGATATTAATTATTTATATTAGAAAGAAATTATGGACAATTTGTGAATTGGTCTTAGCCATTACAGAAGCATAGACTTTTTTCGATAGTAGAACAATAAATCACGCTACCGTTTTATTTATCTTCTGAGCAACAGACTAACTGATGGTGAGATGGAGAGATCTTTGGAGTATAAAACTATAAGCTGAAGGCAATACTGAGTAGGCTACTTAAGTAAAATAGCGGAAGAGGTCGGGAATAGTGAACATGGACAGGAAGAAGCTTAATTTTGAGGAAGGGGTTGCTATTTCTGTCGATGTCGTTATAGAATGGAATCTTGTCAGTGTTCGGGGCGTAGCGCAGCTTGGTAGCGCACCACTTTGGGGTAGTGGGGGTCGTGGGTTCGAATCCCGCCGCTCCGATTTAAAAAACGTTTGATAATCGTAATGATCTTTGGTGTTAGATTGTTGTCGTTGTCAATTTAGGTAAGAAAGGTGATGAGGCGATCGCCTTTTTTAATTTTTTAATCGTTACTCACCTTGCTGAGTAGGACTTATGTTTAGGAATTCCAATTTAACCCAACCCCAAAAACGTTGGCAGTTCTTTGCAGATCGGGGTGGTACGTTTACCGATCTAGTGGCCATTACCCCCCAGCATCAAATTATCACCTATAAACTCTTATCAGAAAATCCTGAACAGTATGCCGATGCGATCATTCAGGGCATACGCGACATTTTAGGGTTATCTCTAGAGGAGCCAATTCTCTCAGAGCAAATCGAAGTTATCAAAATTGGTACAACCGTTGGCACTAACGCACTTTTAGAGCGCAAAGGCGATCGCACCGTTTTAGTCATTACCAAAGGCTTTAAAGATGCGTTACGCATTGGTTATCAAAATCGCCCTGATATTTTTGCTCGTCAAATTATTTTACCTGAACTGCTTTATGAGCAAGTCATTGAAGTAGAAGAAAGAGTGGATGCCCAGGGAAATGAGTTGATTCCAATTAAGATTAATCAAGTTCAACAGGATTTACAAGCCGTTTATCATAGCGGGATTCGTAGTTGTGCCATTGTTTTAATGCACAGTTATCGTTATCCTCAGCATGAACAGCAGATAGCAGAAATTGCCCAGGCGATCGGCTTTAGCCAAATTTCAATTTCCCATCAGGTTAGCCCTTTAATGAAACTAGTTTCTAGGGGAGATACTACTGTTGTTGATGCCTATATATCCCCTATTTTAAAACGCTATGTGGAGCAAGTAACTACTCAGTTAAATTCCTCAAACAGGTCTCGCATTAAATTAATGTTTATGCAATCTAATGGAGGATTAACGGATGCTCAGAATTTTCAGGGAAAAGATAGTTTATTGTCAGGGCCAGCCGGTGGCATTGTAGGGGCAGTTAAAACCAGTTTGATGGCCGGATTTACAAAAATTCTGACCTTTGATATGGGAGGAACTTCTACGGATGTAGCCCATTTTAAAGGAGACTATGAACGTCAATTTGAAACGGAAATTGCTGGAGTCAGAGTGCGAGTGCCAATGATGGCTATTCATACTGTTGCAGCTGGGGGCAGTTCTATTTTACAGTTTAAAAATCAACGGTTTCAAGTAGGGCCAGACTCAGCGGGAGCTAATCCAGGTCCTAGATCCTATCGTCGTGGTGGGCCGCTTTGTATTACTGATGCTAATATTTTGTTGGGAAAAATTCGAGCCGATTATTTCCCCCAGGTTTTTGGATTAACTGGCGATTTACCTTTAGATACTGATGCTGTTCAACAAGGTTTTAGCACGCTTTCTCAGGAAATTTCCCAACAGATAGGTTATTCTTTAAATGCAGAAAAAGTCGCTGCTGGCTTTATTGCAATTGCAGTGGAAAATATGGCTAATGCCATCAAAAAAATTTCCGTACAAAGGGGTTATGATACGGCAGAATATACACTTGTTTGCTTTGGTGGTGCGGGGGGACAACATGCCTGTTTAATTGCGGATAAATTAGGGATAAACAGGATTTTTATTCATCCCTTTGCTGGCGTTTTGTCTGCCTACGGTATTGGTTTAGCGGATTTACGAGTCATTAAACAAAGCTCGGTGGAAAAAATTCTAGAGATTGGTATTCTCGACCAACTGAAATCAACAATTACTCAATTAACACTAGAAGCAAAACAGGAATTAGACACCCCTGAAGAATTTTCAGCATCTTCTTTAACCATTTTGGCCCAACTCCATCTGAAATATCAAGGGACAGATTCCACCTTAATTGTTGACTTTCAAGATGATCTGCAAGGGATGAAAACAACATTTGAGCAGGAACAGCGATCGCGCTATGGTTTTATTCAGCCCCATAAACCATTGGTGGTGGACTCAATTACTGTGGAAGTGATACAAAAAACAGCCATACCCGAAGAACCGCAACATCAGCGATCGCGTTTAACACCGCCGGTAGCAGTGGAGCAAACTCAGATTTTTACCCAAGATAAATGGCATCAAACCCCCATCTTTTTACGAGATCAATTAGAGCCAGAGGATTCTATTATCGGGCCAGCTATGATTGTAGAAAAAATTGGCACAATTATTGTGGAACCAAATTGGGTAGCTAGATTAACAGATAAAAACTATTTGATTCTCACTCAATAAGTGCTTAGGCACAATCATTTACACATACCGATCCTTGTGCAGCAAGGTTTTCAGCTTTATCTAAAGGGTAATTTATTTTGCATGACTACTTAATCATTTCAAAGACAGAATAAAAAACATTAAATTTTATCAATTATTAATATTATGAATTTTCCATTAAAACCTGATCCAATTCGCCTAGAAATATTCAAAAATCTCTTCCAATTTATTGCGGAAGAAATGGGGATTACCTTGCAAAATACAGCTACTTCTGTCAACGTCAAAGAACGCCTTGACTTTTCCTGTGCTATTTTTGACCAACAAGGAAATCTTGTTGCCAATGCTCCCCATATTCCTGTTCATTTAGGCTCAATGTCTGCCAGTATTTATAGTCTTATTAAGGCCGTGGATCAAAACCTAAAGTCAGGCGACGTTTATATTGCCAACAATCCCTACAATGGTGGAACTCATTTACCAGATATTACCGCCATTACACCGGTTTTCAATCCCTCCCAAACGGAAGTTATTTTTTACGTTGCTTCACGGGGACACCATAGCGATATTGGTGGTATTACTCCTGGTTCCATGCCGCCCCATAGTCAAAGAATTGAAGAAGAGGGCATTTTAATCGATAATTTTTTATTGATTGAAGCTGGAGAATTACAGGAAAAAGCCTTACGTTTATTATTACAAAATCATCCCTATCCGGCTCGTAATCCTGACCAAAATTTAGCGGATCTAACGGCCCAGGTCAATGCAAATGCTAAGGGGGTAGAAGAATTGACCCAAATGGTTAAAACCTATGGTTTAGAGACGGTACAAACTTATATGGATTTTGTACAAGATAATGCAGAAGAAGCAGTGCGTCGTGCTATTGAAGTCTTGAAAGATGGAAGTTTTTGTTATGCGATGGATAATGGAGCTATTATTCAGGTCAAAATTACAATTAATCCTCAATCACGATCAGCAACGATTGATTTTACCGGAACTTCTTGCCAATTAACCAGTAACTTTAATACGCCGATCGCCGTTTGTCAGTCAGCAGTGTTATACGTCTTTCGCACCTTAGTTGACGAGAATATTCCCCTGAATCATGGTTGTTTAAAACCGCTTAACATTATTATTCCTGAAGGCTCTATGTTAAACCCTGTTTATCCGGCGGCGATCGTGGCGGGTAACGTGGAAACCTCCCAGGCAATTGTCGATGCTCTCTATGGAGCTTTGGGGGTGATGGCCGCTTCCCAGGGAACGATGAACAATTTCACCTTTGGCAATGAACAGTATCAATACTACGAAACAATTTGTGGTGGTTCGGGGGCTGGCCCTACTTTTACAGGAACCGATGCTGTACAAACTCACATGACTAATTCCCGTTTAACCGATCCAGAGGTGTTAGAAAGTCGTTTTCCTGTCCTGCTAGAGGAATTTTCGATTCGTTCCCATAGCGGTGGTCAAGGTCAGTTTACAGGGGGCAATGGAGTCACCCGCAAGATCCGTTTTTTAGAACCGATGACGGCTTCTATTCTCTCTAATCATCGGGCGATCGCCCCTTTTGGGATGGCAGGCGGTGAAGCTGGCTCCCTTGGCATGAATTATGTCGAACATCAAAATGGCAACATCGAAGTCTTAGAAAATACAGCCTCAGTCACGATGGAACCTGGGGATGTCTTTGTAATTGAAACACCAGGAGGAGGAGGCTATGGTAACGCAGCAGAAAATTAGGATTCGGCTTGAGCGTCTGTCATATCTTTATGGATAACTTTTTTGATTGCTCATCTTTAATAACCTCCTTTGGTTTATCGAGCGTCTATGTTATCAAACTGTTATCAGACTACTCATGGTGGTCTTTTGACTTTTCAAATGTCTTCTTAGCCACTAACCTAATTCGAGATTTACGAACCAATTCTAGGAAATAGGGGATTGAAGATGACCAAACAGCCAATTAGCGGCTGTAGCACGACGGGTTTGACGGGGGCCAAACTCTCCTATTTTATAGCCTTGAAATCCTAATTTTTGTTTTAATAATTGTTTATACTCTGGCGGAATGGAGCGGGTTAGTTTAACCGTCGGAGGACGATTGCCGATAAAGTCTGGAGGTTCGGGATACTCCTCACGCCAATCTGCCGCAACTTGATGATTATCCCAACAATGGTTAACTGTATCGTAGCGATATCCTAAATAATAAGCAACTAAGTGATTAACGGTTTCATCGCTGATGGTTTCGTTCAGAATTGCCCAGATGGTGTCAATATTTAAAGGGGGTAATTGATGGTTCACAGGAAGATTCATTTACTTTAACTTATTTTCACATTTAATTTTGAGCGATATTTTAAAAGGCGATCGCCCTTCAGTGCAACGAGTTACGCTTATTTTAGCAGTTGGTGTCTTGACAACTTCCACCTCTGCGATTTTAATTCGTTTGGCATTATTAGCGGCCAATCGTTCAGGCGTGGGTTTTAGCCTATTTTTGGCCGCTACCCGTTTACTTTTGGCCACGCTACTGTTGCTGCCGACCTGGCCACAACTACGGCGATCGCCGGCCTCTCTCCAAGCCTATCTCTGGGCGATCGCGGCGGGAATTTGTCTGGCGGGTCATTTTGCCACTTGGATTAGTTCTTTATCCTTTACCTCGATTGCCGCCTCTGCCACCATTGTCACCACTAACCCCGTTTGGATTGCACTGCTTTCCTGGTTTTGGTTTCGGGAAAAACCCAGTCGTTTAACAACTCTGGGGATTGCGATCGCCTTGGGGGGTGGAGTGGTTATCGCGCTTGGAGAATCAACCCAGGGAAAACACGGTATCAATCCACTCCTCGGAGATGGTTTAGCCTTAGTGGGAGCTTGGTTTGCCAGTCTATATCTGCTGTGGGGGCGAGAGGCACAAAAACAAGGATTAACCATTGGCTCCTATATTCTCATTGCCTACGGGAGTGCAGCACTCTGTCTCTTGCCTCTGCCCTTACTCGAAGGAGGAGGTTATGGCAATTATCCCCTCGCGGTTTATGGTTATGTGGGATTAATGGCTCTTTTTCCCCAATTAATCGGCCATACCAGTCTTAACTGGGCCGTTCGTTGGATTTCCCCCACTTTAGTGACCCTGGCCATTTTGTTTGAACCCCTGGGATCGAGTTTATTAGGATGGCTGATCTTTATGGAAATTCCACCTTTGACCGTTATCTGGGGTGGCTTAATCCTATTAGTTGGCGTGGCGATCGCGGTGATTGGCAACCGCAAACCGCCTAATCCCTCCATTACCCTAAATTAAACCAAATCTGCCAAAAGGCTGGTAACTTCCGCTTGATGCTGATGGCGGTTATCATCGTAGATCATTAAAGTATTCAAATTGCGGTGACGACTGAGTTTCTGAACCTTACGCGCATCACCATTCGTTGCATCAAGGGCGGCGGTGATAGCACTATGTCGAATACGGTGAGGACTCATAATCTTAGCAATACCTGCGGCTTGGGCCGTATCTCTGACAATGTTATAGATGGCATTGCCACTGAGTCGATGTCCAAAAGTAGCCCGATCTACCGTGCAAAAAAGCGGTTTACTGGGCGGACGATCGCCAATAACCAATAACCAATCATTAATAAAAGTAATCGCCTTAACGCTCAAGCGAATCGATTCTTTGCTGAGTCTGCCTTTGCCCTTGATCCATAACTTCATTTCCCTAGGACTGTAATCTTCCACATCCAGAGAAGAAATCTCAGCCCGCCGCAGAGCATTATCCCAGAGAAGTCGAAGAATGGCTAAATCCCGTTTACCCTTGAGAGAATCCCTTTTCACCTGATCGGCAATCCGTTTAAAGCTATCAGGACTCACCCCACTCGTATCTCGATAAGTCTCAACCCGTAAGCTCTCCACATCTTCTAAGGTATAGTCACACTTCCCCACTTTACGGGCATAATTTACTAGGCTTTTAACGGCTGACAAGCGAACATTAACCGTTGCTGGCGTTAAACCTCTTTCCAATAAACCAGCCCGATAGCGTAATAATAGGGCGATCGCGTCAAAGCGTCCCAGGGTTAAGAACCAGGCAATTCGTTCTGGTGAGGGTTCGTCCTGGGTCATGGCGACAAAAAAATCCCGCAATCCCTTGGCATAAGTCCGGCGAGTATTCGGCGATCGCTTATCTCGTAATAACTCCTCCAACAGATTTTTCTCAAGGAGGGCGAAGGGGACTGGAAAATTAGCAGAAGTCATGGGGAAAGTACAGCATTAATGGTGATTGTCCTACGGCGTAATCCTTAAGGGCTCAATTTTTCGGCGATCGTGTTTGAGACGATTTAGCAGGGTGACAGCGAAGAAACCAGAAGTGCCAAAATAGTGCTCTTGTCTTGCTCAGGAGATCACTGATGACTCTTCTTCTGGGGCAAAGTCACTTTTAGATACCCCACAAACTGGGCAAGTCCAATCTTCCGGTAGGTCTTCAAAGGCTGTGCCTGGCGCGATTCCACTATCAGGATCGCCTTCTTCCGGATCATATACATGGGCACAGGTGTTACAAACGTATTTCATCATAAAGGATTCTCTCCTGAGTATTGGTGAGTCGGTTACAACCGCCCTGAATGTTTTTATAATATAGGGAAATCTTCCAAAATTGAGGAACAGTTATGAATCCGATTGGTTTAATTGTGACTTGGTTTGTCACTTCTGTAAGCTTATTTATTATTTCCAAGCTACCGACCGGAGTTGAAATTGACAGTTTCCAGAAAGCCATGATTTCATCCCTGGTTTTTGGATTGCTCAACGTCTTTGTCCGTCCTGTCTTGGCTTTTTTCTCTTTTCCGATCACCTTTTTAACTTTTGGTCTATTTTCCATTGTTATCAACGCAGCTATTTTTGGTTTAGCGGCTCTGTTAGTGGAAGGCTTCTCTTTAAAGTGGGGTTTTTGGAGTGCTTTAATGGGGGCTGTTCTATTAGGTTTTATCAATTCACTGATTTTTCGTCTGTTCTAAATTATCTAACTTGTTCGTTTGCTCAGGCAGCTTAATAGAGGATGGAATAGCACCGGCTTGACAATCTCGTAACCACAATTGCATGGCCTGTCCGATCGCACCCTGGGCAGCTTCTATGGGTGGTAAGGGAGGATCGTCTTTTCTAAGAGCCGCCAACTGAGAATAGAGCAGAGATAATTGCCAACCTTGATCAGTCTGGGTGAAAAAAGCCCAGTAATAATTTTGGAGTTGATAGGCTTTTTGGTCGTTATAATGACGTTCCAGGGTAGTAAAGAAAACTTGATGTAAAGTATTTGGAAAAATGGGTTGATATTGTAATGAACTGAGGGGTAAGGGATCAAATTCCGCTTGACTGGCTAGGAGAACATAACCTCTCATTTCGTCTGGACTGCTTTTGGATCGCTGGATAACTCGATTGGCATAACTTGGTAGATCGCTTAACATCCTGGCCATCAAAGTTTCTAAGGGTTGCGAACAGATGCCAACGGGGGATTCCTGGGCCGTTAACGGCCCGATCAGCCCGATCCACAGACCTAGCCCCAAAATTCCCAGACCTAACCATCGGTTGACCCGTCGTTGGGCCAATAGTTGGTCAACGAGCAACATTAGGCAATTTCTTGACAAATTTTTTCCCAAGCTTCTTGAGGAGAAGGAGCCGCCGTAATCGGACGACCAATGACTAAATAATCCGCCCCCGCCGTGATCGCTTCTGCTGGAGTCATAACCCGACGTTGATCGCCTGTGATTGACCAACTAGGACGAACCCCCGGACAAATCAGGAGAAAATCAGGGTCACAAATTTCCCGTAATTGGCTGACTTCTTGGGGAGAACACACGGCTCCGTGAATACCGGATTCCTGGGCCAACAGGGCCATTTGCAGCACATAGTCAGGGAGTTCGAGGGGAACCTTCAGGTCAAAAGCTAAATCCCGCGAAATTAGACTGGTTAAGAGGGTAATTGCCACTAATTTTGTGGGGGATTGGCTCTGGTGCATGGCTTCTGCGGCCAGTTTTAAGGCACTTCGACCGGCAGTGGCATGGATGGTCAATAAATCGACTCCATACTGACTGGCCGAGCGGCAGGCATTCATTACTGTGTTAGGAATGTCATGGAATTTTAAATCCAGAAAAATGCGTTTGTCCTGTTCCTTCAAAATGTGTAGAATTTCTGGCCCCGTACTGACAAATAATTCTAGTCCAACTTTCCAAAAATTGACCTGGGGTAATTGTTCCACCAAGGCGATCGCCGCTTCTAGGGTCGGAACATCAAGGGGAACAATAATACGGTCTGAATTCATGACAATCACCGATTTGTTGCGAGAAAATTAGGACTTACAATTCAGTTATTAAAGTTGCCAAAATCTTGCTCATCGCTTCAATACTATAATGTTCAACACAGCGTTGTCTAGCCATCTGTCCTTTTTCTTCGGCTTCTGACCAATGATTAAAAATCCAGTCAATTTGTTGAGCGATCATGGCGGGTTGTTGAGGAGGAACTAAATAACCAGTATTGCTTAAAATAGCAGGAATATCGCCCACCATTGTGGAAAGAATGGGTTTAGCCATAGCCATCCCGTCTGTTAATTTGAGGGGAAATTGAGCCAAGGCGGCCGGGTGATCCCGTTGGGGAATAACAATAATATGGGCCGCAGCGACGATTTCTGGCATTTTTTCAATGGGCAATTTTGGTAAAATAATCAACCATTTAGCCCACTTTGCCTGTAATTGCTGATCATAATCATCGTAGGGACTGCCCCCCACAATCACTAATCTCAGATCAGGTTGATTGAGAATTTCTAAAGCCATTAAAACATCTTCTAAACCCTTATAAGGACGAGGTGCCCCCGGAAACATCAGTAAACGATAGGGAGTTAAACCATAGTTTTGACGACTTAATTCTGGTGAATAATGATGAGGGTTAAAATGCTCAATATCTTTGCCATTGGGAAGATAAACACCGCCAAAACGCTTTTGGATAAATTGGCTATGCACTGTCAGGCGATCGGCATGATTAATCCATTTTTCTAAATACTGTAAATAGAGAGGATGGTCGGGATGTTTTAAGCTGCCCTGGGGTAAAATTAAATCATTAACAAACCCTTTAAAATGATTCATATATCGATAGGTATCTCCACCATGCCAACTCATCTCCCAATCATCAATATCTAGAATTAGAGGTCGCCTGCTTAAATATTTCCGAATTAGGCCAATACCAAAACTACTAAGTTTGACTTTAATGGCATAGATAATATCACCATCTAGGTAGGGCAATAACTCCTGTATTTTTCGTAAAAAAGTGATGCCGCCAGGATAGTAAGCACAAGGAGAAATATAGGCAGAGTGGGCAGGCAATTCGAGTGGCAAACCATGATCATAGGCTAAACCCACTAAATTCACCTGATAACCTAATGTTTCTAAGGCTTGTTTCAATAAAAAAGGGCGACTGGCTCCTCCCCAACGTCCGGCTCCTTTGCTAGATAAATCACTGACAATAATTGAAATTTTAGGACGTTTAGAATTTTTAGTTAATGTTTTAACAGGATTGTTGTTAGCTTTCTGAATAAAGGAGAAAATAGGGTAGCCGTTTGTGGACTTCAAATTAGGATTAGCAGACATAAGTAGGTGGGTCTTAACATTGATAGGATCTCCCCATCCTACGGACACCCCCCTTATCAAGCTATCGTGTACACACATCTTCAAAAAAATACACACTTTTAAGTTTTATCCCCCTAAATCCCCCTTGGGACGGGGGACTTTTAACCGTTATTTGTCTGTTTCCCCCCTTTGAAAGGGGGGCTAGGGGGGATTTTATGACTTATGTAGCCTTATCAAGGGGGGCAGGGAGGATCTCAAGGGAAAAATCTATATTCTATTTAATTACAACCAGCTACTTATCTTGAAAATGCCGATTAGAATTGTGTTATCTTTTTTCTCGATTAATCATTGCCTCTTATTTAACGATGGACATTAAACGCCTCCCTGCCCTATCAGATAATTATATTTTCCTACTCCACGATCCGCAAAGCAAAACTGCCGCAGTGGTTGATCCGGCAGAACCGCAACCCGTTCTAGATTGTTTGCAGAGTTTAGACGCACAATTAGTGGCAATTTTTAATACTCATCATCATGGGGATCATGTTGGTGCGAATCAGGCTCTTTTAGCTCAATTGCCTGAACTGATTGTTTATGGGGGAGCTGAAGATCGAGGACGCATTCCAGGGCAACAGGTTTATCTTCAAGAAGGCGATCGCGTTTTCTTTGGCGATCGAGAAGCTGTGATCTATTTTATTCCAGGTCATACTCGCGCCCATATTGCCTACTATTTTGCCCCCGCTCAGTCGGGAGAAACGGGAGAATTATTTTGTGGAGATACCATTTTTGCCGGTGGCTGTGGTCGTTTATTTGAAGGAACACCGGCTCAGATGGTTGATTCGATTGGTAAATTACGAGAATTACCAGATAATACAAGAGTTTGGTGCGCCCATGAATATACCCTGGGGAATTTAAAATTTGCCCTCACCGTTGAACCCAATAATGCCCTTCTGCAACAACGTTATCAACGAGTGACAGCCCAGAGATCGCGGGGAGAAGCTACCATTCCATCCCTATTGGGAGAGGAAAAACAAACCAATCCCTTTTTGCGTTGGGATAGTGATGCCATTAAACAAGCGATGGGACTAGAGCCAGCCGCACGGGTCTTCGGCAAGTTGCGAGGCATGAAGGATAATTTTTAAGATCCCGTTTTGAGAATCCAATTGTTGGTATTTGTCGGGCTAAAAATATTTTTCCATGAGTATTCCCAATCTTTTCTCTCCCAACCTGCGGGACAAAATTGCCAACTATCTGGAGGAAATCGACACTCCTACCAGTATCGGTATTAACTTAGCAATTTTAGGGCTAACGGTTTTCTCTCTGATTATTTTTGTCATTCAAACCTATCCTATTTCCCCTAACCTACGAGATCTTTTAAATGACTTAGACACCGTTATTTTAATCTTATTTACCGTAGAATACGGTTTAAGACTGTGGGTAGCTAAATCTCGATGGAAATTCTTCTTTGATTTTTTTTCAATCATTGATCTTATTTCCATCATTCCCCTCTTTTTGGGCTGGTTTGATATTCGCTTTTTCCGAATTTTCCGCTGGTTTCGTCTGCTTAAACTGATTCGCTTGGCTAACAGTGATCTCTTTGCGGTAAAGCTCAAATTTAAGGATCAAATTATCTTTGTTCGTATTTACCTCGTCTTATTCTCAACCGTTTTTATTTATTCAGGTTTAATTTATCAGCTTGAACATCCCTATAATCCTGAACTTTTCCGCAATTTTTTTGATGCGCTTTACTATTCGGTTGTCACCATGACGACAGTGGGATTTGGTGATATTATCCCTCTCTCTGAAAGTGGTCGTCTGTTAACGGTGATGATGATTTTAACCGGAATTATTCTGATTCCTTGGCAGATTGGAGATTTGGTGAAACAGTTATTAAAGGCCAGTAGCACCACTTCTCTTTTTTGTAGTGGTTGCGGTTTGTTTACCCACGATGCTGATGCTAATTTCTGTAAAATTTGTGGGCTAAAACTATCCGTTAGTCTCAATAAATATACTGAGAATTATGCGGAGGCGATCGCCAAAATCTCCCATGACTGATAATTTTATCCCGTTCTAACCAAAAACGAACACGGAGGGATTCGAACCCCCGACCCTCAGGACCGGAACCTGATGCTCTATCCACTGAGCTACGTGTCCATAACAATCCTTAGGATAACACCTCCGAGTCGAGATCGGCTAAAAATTTTGCCCCCCTGGCCATCAGACTTTGACGCATTTCCACCGTCATCCCAGGATTGTCCCCAAATAAAGCATCCATCACGATCGCACTGCTAAAATTAGCATTATTGACAATCGTACCTTGCAGATTGGCCTGACTTAAATCACTACTGATCAGATTGGCCAAAGCCAAACTTCCTTTGCGAAAATCCGCATAACGTAATCGAGCCGCTTCTAAATAGGCTCCACTCAGATCGGCCCCAGTAAAAATCGCGTAGTCTAAATCTGATTCACTAAAATCAGCATCAGTTAAAATTGCCCCCCGAAAATTACAGCCGATTAATTCAGTATGACTTAACTCTTCTCCACTCAGGGTTGCACCAAGAAAATTACCCCCTGCCAAATCCAGTTTGGATTCTAAACCAGCCAATTGACAAAGTTCTTTGAGTTTCTGAGTTGGGGCATCATAAATCTTTTGGATTAATGCTTCAAGCTGGCTTAAGGATGTCTCATCTCTCGTTTTAGGGCGATCGCTGAATAAATCATCCCAATTTTCTAAATTACCAACCGCCAACTGAAGCCAACTCATGGCCGGACTGAAGTAATGCTTAACCAGATAACGAGCTAAAAGACGATCAATAATTGCGTGTTTATTAGGGCTAATATCCGGTCGCCATAATCCCTCCGCATCCGTGATTGTTAGACCTGAGGGACGAATTTCAAAAGTCGCAATGAGGTGACAGGGCTGTTCTTGGAGTTTAAGGGTTCCAAGGGTTAAACGTTGGGAAGAGGCCTTGAGTAAAGCCGTTTGAGGTAAGGGAGAAAACTGCCAGGAAAAATCCTTAACTGTGCCACTGGGAAATTGTAAAACCGTCTCCAGTTCTGAGGCTTGAGGAAAAAATTCACAGTCTCTTACCTGTAATTTGAAGATCCCTCTTTTCAGTCCAAACTTAATTCTTCCCCCCAATAGCGTCTTCCATTGTTCATGAAAACTAATATTTAACACCAAAGTCAAGGCGGCTTCAGTGGGATGGGGGAAGGCTTCCAAATTCATCAAGACACAATCTGGATAGGGATTTTGAATTTCCAGTAGGTGCATTTCTCGCATAAATAAATGTGAACTACCCAATATTGACTTTCGGTACAGTACGGATCATTTATTGACAGCAGCCTCTAGAACTCCGTAATTCTTTTGGTTTTACGTCGCCATCAGGGGCAAGCCCCCCCGTCAGACTGGCTCCACAAGCATATTAAACTTGGTTTCTTCCCCAAGCCACATTCTGCCCGAACGCTAGTATCTAGGCGGTACTTTTTCCTCAAAAGTTTTACGTTGACTAGGATTTTCGAGTCAACAACCCTATACTTTTGCTATTTAACTTTCTAGGTACTGAGTTTTTTCAGCCTATCACTGGTTACTGTTAAGGAGATTATAACACTGTTCCGTAACTGCCCTGTCGTCCATTAAGCCCCTTTGAAAAAAGGAATCAGTGAATCAGAGGATTCAGACTAATTCCGACGGACTGTTTTTCCAAGATTAGGATTTTTTGCTCATTGCCATTTATTCGATCGGATTACGTTTTTGAATCTGTTCGATCGCCTTACTCACACTTTCGGGGAATATGACCACCAAACCGCCCCGTTCCACTTGATTGAGGGCCACTTCTAGAGCCTCTGTTTCCTGAAGAATGGTTTCAACCTGAACATTTGGATTGGTTTGCATCACACCTTTGAGGATTAAATCGGCTACTTCTCCCGTCTCTCGTCCTCGTTTATCATCATCTTCTTTGATAATAATGCGATTAAAAATACGAGCAGCAATTTCGCCTAGTTCAATTAAATCCTCATTGCGGCGATCGCCAGGCCCCCCCACAACCCCTAAGCGTTGACCCTGCCAATTGCGAACAAACCCCCCCACCGCTTCATAACCCGCCGGATTATGGGCATAGTCAACAAGAGCATGATAGGAATCCAGATTAAACAGATTCATGCGGCCAGGAGTTTGCTCTGACGAGGTTTTAAAGGTTCGGACTCCCTGACGAATTTCCTCAATATCGACCCCATTCACAAAGGCCGCTAAACAAGCCGCTAAAGCATTGGCAATCATAAAGGGAGCCATCCCCCCCATCGTCATCGGAATTTGGGTCGCCTGTTCAATGCGCAACGTCCATTTGCCCTCCATAATCGAGAGGTAGCCATTTTCATAAACCGCCGCCATCCCTTCCCGTCGGATATGGCTCTTAATGATGGGATTATCAGGATTCATGGCAAAGTAAGCTACTTTACCCTTAACGTTATCGGCCATGGCCGCGACGAGGGGATCATCAGCATTCAGTACTGCGTAGCCCTGGGGACTGACAACTTCCGCAATCACACTTTTCACCTTGGCCATCTGTTCAATGGTATTAATATCCCCCAGACCCAGGTGATCCGCCGCCACATTGAGCACGACTCCCACATCGCAACTATCAAAGGCCAAGCCTGAGCGCAAAATCCCACCCCTGGCAGTCTCTAAGACAGCCACTTCCACCGTCGGATCTCGCAGAATTACCCCTGCACTTTGGGGGCCAGTATTATCTCCTTTCTCCACTAGAAACTCATTGATATAAATGGCATCGGTCGTTGTAAAACCCACCGTTTTTCCAGTTTGTCGGTAGATATGGGCAATTAAGCGGGTCGTCGTAGTCTTGCCATTGGTTCCAGTCACGGCCACAATCGGAATTCGACTGGGCGTACCAGGGGGGAAGAGCATATCTAAAACCGGAGCTGCCACATTGCGAGACAGACCGCGACTGGGGGAAACGTGCATTCGGAAGCCGGGGGCCGCGTTCACTTCCACAATCACCCCGTTCGTCTCCCGTAAGGGTTTAGAAATGTCGGATGTAACCACATCAATCCCCGCAATATCGAGTCCAATGACCTTGGCCACTCGTTCCATTAACCAGACATTTTCAGGGTGAATATCATCGGTACGATCCACTGCAATGCCGCCGGTGCTGAGATTGGCTGTCGCTCGTAGGTAAGCCGTTTCTCCTAACTTTAAGACGCTACTAAGTTGATAACCCTGACGATCCAGGACATCTAGGGCCGTTTTATTGACCACAATTTTGGTTAACACATTGTCGTGGCCATCGCCTCGATTGGGATCTTGGTTGGTAATTTCAATTAATTCTTCAATGGTGGAGCGACCATCCCCCACCACATGGGCTGGAATCCGTTCGGCAACAGCGACTAATTTGCCATTAACCACTAATACCCGATGGTCACTGCCTTGATAATAGCGTTCGATAATAATGGAGCGGCTTTTTGATTGTTCGGTGGCCAGATCATAGGCCGCGATCGCCTGCTCCCAGTTAGTAATATCAATGGTGATACCACGACCATGATTGCCATCTAGGGGTTTAATGACAATGGGATAGCCCCCCACATCGGTAATGGCATCCTGAAGATCTTCAAAATATTGGATAGTTGTACCACGAGGAACAGGAATACCTGCCTGCTGAAGCATGGTTTTTGTGCCTTCCTTATCACAGGCCAGTTCTACGCCCAAAATACCAGAATGGGAACTTAAGGTGGCTTGAATGCGTTGCTGATAAATCCCGTAACCCAATTGTACCATTGCCCTGGCACTGAGTAACATCCAGGGAATTTTCCGCGCATCGGCTTCGGTGACAATCGTTTCTGTGCTGGGGCCTAGGGCCGCATTGGCTTGCAGATCTCTAAGATCGGTCAGATCCCGTTCTAATTCTTCCTGGGGATAGGTTCCTGTATCCACAATCGATTGGCAAAGACGAACTGCTGCTCTGCCGGCATAGCGTCCTGCCTGTTCTTCGACATATTCATAGACAACGTTATACACTCCAGGCGTGGCAGTTTCACGGGTACGGCCAAAACCGGCGGTCATGCCCACCATTTCCTGGAGTTCTAGGGCAATATGCTCAATAATATGCCCCATGTAGGTTCCTTCCTGTACCCGTTCTAGAAATCCACCTCGATGGCCTGGGGAACAGAAATGCTCCACTAGACTGGGTAAAACCCCAATGAGACCTTGATAAAATCCAGGAATTTCATTAGATGGCTTCTCCGCAAGATCTTCTAGATCTAGGCGCATTACGATAAGCTTGTTACGTCGGACACTCCAGTAGTTGGGGCCGCGTAATGTGAGGGTTTTCAGAATTTTCATGGTCGCTGTTAATCAGATCCGCATTGAGAAGCACAAAAAGCCATTCATTATTGTCTAAGGAAAAAAGCCAACTGAACTGTTCAGTATGAACAATCTTACAGAGTCTCATTTCTGCTATTAGTAATTCTGGAAAAGGCGATTACCAGTAATCATCGAAAAGGCGATCGCACTGTCCCACCTTTCCGAATAGCCATCGGTTTACCCTATTTTACCCAAGGGTTTATATTGACGAAGATGATAGGCCTCTCCATGGGACAGGATGTGTAACCGCAAGTTATGGAGACTAAGGGGATTATTGGGGCCCACTTCCCCCGCATTGCTATAGGTCATTTCCCGCGCATCCACAAACGTAACTGTCCCTTGTCCAATGACTTGAACTAATCCATCTCGCTCAAACATCGCGCAGGTATCCTCGTCAATACCAATTCCAAGACGTTCTGGGTGATTGGAAATCGCACTTAATAAACGAGCCATGCGGTTACGATTATGGAAATGCTGATCCACAATAATTTCGGGAACAATTCCTAGTCCCATCGCCATATCGACTAGGGCACGATTGGGCCATTCTCCACTGCTCCCCCCAGCAATCATATGATGGCCCATGACAGCCGCTCCGGCACTGGTTCCAGCCAAGCTAATTTGTCCCAATTGCACCCGTTGACGAATGCGTTCCATGAGAGGCGTATCGGCCAACAGTCCGCAGAGTCGCAGTTGATCACCGCCGGTCATAAATACACCAGTACATTCTTCCACAAAGGCTTGAAAGAAGGCATCTTCTCCCTGAGCGCGATCGCGGATATCCATGACCTTAATCGATTTGGCTCCCATCTCTTCAAAGATCTGCTGATAGCGTTGACCAATCAGGACAGGTTCTCTAGAAGCAGAGGGAATAATGGCAATGGTTGCTTCTGGCCCACCGGATCTTGTCCAGAATGTATGCAGAATTTCACGTCCGTGAACCTTGTCTTCAGCACCGCCAATAATCAAGACGGCAGTTTTTGTCGGGGAGGGCATGGGATTATGGGGAGATTGGGTCTCGACTTGCAATATCATATATCCTGAGAGGGGACGAGGAAAAACAGCAGACTTGGGAAAAAGAGCGGCTGATAGTTAAACCTATGCGGCATGAAGGCTTACAACCAAGGCACAGCGAGGGCATTGTAGTTAATGCTGGCTTAGAAGCAAAGTTTTATTATTATGACACGGGCAGCTAGGGTGAAGATCATTACTGATGCGAAAAGTTGATTAAAAAGCTTCAATTAAGGGATTTTTCTCACAAACAGGTGATCGCCTGACAGGAGACAGTAAAATAGCATTACCTAAAAAGTAAAGTCTCCAGATATTGTTGTGCAGATTGATATTATTAGTCTTTTTCCTGAATTTTTTGCGTCTCCCTTGCAATCAGGGTTATTAGGAAAGGCCCTAGCGAAAGCGATCGCCGCCGTTAACGTCATTAATCCGAGGGATTTTACGACCGATAAACACCATCGTGCGGATGATGAACCCTATGGTGGGGGTGTAGGCATGGTGCTAAAAGCAGAGCCAATTTTTGCTGCGGTGGAATCGATTCCCCTCTTGCCGAAACGAGAAATTATTTTGCTCACTCCCCAGGGACAACCCTTAAATCAGCCCCTTTTACAAGAACTGGCAACCTACGATCAGCTCATTCTCATTTGTGGTCATTACGAAGGCATTGACGAACGGATCAGTCATTTAATTACACGGGAAATTTCCCTAGGTGATTTTGTGCTTACCTGTGGTGAAATTCCCGCCTTAGCTCTAGTCAATGGCGTGGTGCGTTTATTACCTGGAACGGTGGGCAAAGAAGAGTCTTTAAAATTGGAAAGTTTTGAAAGTGATTTGCTGGATTATCCCCACTACACACGTCCTGCTGTTTTTCGCGGTTGGGAAGTTCCGCCGGTATTACGCTCTGGCAATCACCAGGCGATCGCTGAGTGGCGACAACAACAACAACAGGATAGAACACAAAAACGGCGGCCTGATTTATGGCAACGCTGGTTAGAAAAGCAGCAGCCAGAGTAATAGAGATCACTTCTAATCGCCATTCAAGTACTACTGTGCAGAGAAAAATTTAATATCTGCTGACATTGAAGGCAACGCCCTCTGAAAAGAGTCGATAGAATTAGACTTGTTGGGTTATAAGGGATAATAAGAAAAAAAGCAATGACCAGAAAATCCAAGAATGCTAGATATAGAAAGGATATTCAAACAAGATCGCTTAATACGGGGGATGACA
>JAYKJI010000059.1:0-2998 GCA_035285405.1 Snowella sp.
TTTGTTCCTTCCAGCCAATGTCCATTCAATATCCACTGATTGCTAGACTCATCGCGCTTCAGTGTTCCTTGCAACTCACCGTTGTTAAGATCGTAGTTACCCGTAACGCGATCGCCAACTTGTTTCAAGGTGAGTCTCGTCCCTTTACCACTAAGATTGTATTCCCCAGATACATCAAAGAGTTCTTGAACACTGAGATTTTGAGAGAACAAGGATTCAACTTGCTGTCTGGAAAGTCCGGTTTGGGCTAAAAAATTAGGTTTAGGTTTTTCTCCGGTTTTTTCGGTATCTTTGTCTAAACGCTCCAGTCCCGCTAGATCACTTGAAGTAATAGGCAATCCATAATTTTTAGAAACTATATCGGGTAACTTATTTGGCTCGTTTGTCGGTTTTAGATTGTTATATTGTTCAACAGATAAACCTAAATATTCGTGGCTCGGAAAATATGTTGGGTTTAAGGCTTGATAGATGTCAGATAAATCAATTTTTTGATTATTTAAGTAGGTACGGATTTGTTGAAGGGGTAGGTTAAAGGGCAGATTAAAGGGATAGTAAGTTTGAGCTAGAGTAAGAAACACATTATTATTGAGGAGCTTGCCCTCCTTTTGAAAGGCATTACCTACAGTTTGCTCTAAAATCTGATTAACGATCTGTAAATAAGGAACAGTATTGTTTGTATTGGCACAGGTTAGTTGAATTTTTGCCAAATCAGGACGGCGATCAAATAATTTGAGTCCATCAGGAATGTTATCTTCTGGTTTGACTTTGGTGGTATTAGGTACTGTAATCGCCTTATCAATAATTCTGAGAAGATCGACTAAATAGGCAGCAGGACCGAAAATAGACTTACACTCAGAGCATTCGCAATAGTTTAGACTGCCGAAAATCTCTTGATAGCTGGAAAGAGATTCAAAATAGGTAAGAATATTCTCTGATACATGATTTACGTTCATGGATCTGAAATGGCGCGAGCCTACTAAGCTTGCTACATTAGCGTAGAGGTGCATGATTTGAGATTTAATATTAGTGGCAGCTAGGTAAGTTTGTTTGGCTTTTTTCAACCCATCTTCTCCCAATTTTTCTCCATATTCTTTAATAAATTGTGACTGACTCATGGCAGTAATTTTGTGTGCTGAGTCTATGCCATTGTCTAAAAGAATTTTGGCAATATTCGGGCTTGGATTAATGCGGAGTACACGCTGATGGGCTTTTAGTAAGGTAATTTTTTCTTCTACATCTTCATTATTTTCTCGGTTGGCTAGAGCAACTGCAACATTTTGTAATTTGCTTTTTAATTGCTTTAATTCTGATGGGTTATAAAAATCAAAATTAAGAATGTCAAAATCAGGATTTTGACTGTAGAAAGAATCGAGATTGGAATCTGTAATTTTAATCGTTGACATTGTTAATTACCTCGCTTTAACTCCCCTCCTGGGAGGGGCTGGGGGTGGGTTAACTCCCCTCCTGGGAGGTTTGACCCACCCCTAACTCCTCCCAGGAGGGGAATGATTCGGGACTCCTCCCAGGAGGGGAATGGACCCACTCCTCAATTACCCTCAATACCCCTTCAATTTCCCGACAAACCTCCTCCTCACGAAAGCGTAAAAATCGCACTCCCAAAGATTCTAAACGCGCTTGTCTTTCCTCATCCCGTTGTTGTGCTTCTTGACTATCATGGGAAGAACCATCAATTTCAATCGCTAACATCAGCTTTTTGCAATAAAAATCAACAATAAATTGATCGATGGGACGTTGGCGATCGAAGTCATAGCCACACATTTGTTTACCTTTTAGATGTTGCCAGAGCCTGACTTCACCGGGGGTCATATTTTGGCGAAGTTGTCTGGCTCTTTCTTTTAACATGGGATTATAGGGAATGATTTTTAGAGGCATAAGTTTTCAGGTGTTAATGGTTAGCTCCCCTCCTGGGAGGGGTTGGGGGTGGGTTGGGTTTCGTTCTTCAACCGACCCTACAAGATCAGGCGATCGCACTAAAGTGGTTCAGGCAATGGACCAGGCCATAGGCCGCCCATTGCTCCGACTCTAGGATTTTGTGCAAGAGTGACTCTTAACCTTCCATGATCTGAAGTTCCAGGTCGCCCACTTGGTTGGTCAGCCTTCACATCTATATCAAAAGGGTGGATATTCGTAATTGTAAAATCCAATCGCCTCATAACTCCTGTAGCCCGAGTAATATGCGTATTATTGTTTGGAGCTATTACTCTTAACTGTCCAGCTCTAGCAGGAACGGCTAGTTCAATGGCTTGTATCAAGTTATGGACATCAGTGGCTGTTTGGTTTAGATCACCTGAAAGGTGCATAGCGTGTCCTGGATGTAAGTCAAGCAATGCATAAGCTTGTGCTACAAGTGCTTGTCTTGCACGAACACTTCCTCCACTGCGACTATGGATACCATATTGGAAAACACCTGGGGGACCTGGCACCTGAACCGGGTTCCTAAGACTACTAGAGGATGATTTTGAACCATGTATGCCCTTAATAGTAGTTACATTTTGGGGAATTCCCTGAGTCTTCAAATAAACTAGAATATCCGCAGGAGGTACTAGAGTATCCATTACAACGGAGCCAGGGGGAACGAGATAGTTCATGGAAGGCCTAGTCCCTGTTCCATGAAACGCATCCATCACTTGGTGCCCCTGAAAAGGACCGCTTGACACAACATGGGCAACTGCTGTAGACATGACTTCTGTTGCTACAGACGTATGAGTTCCAGGCACCGTAGAAGACCTTCGAGCATATACTCTCCGTCGTTTGTTAGCACCTGTGTCACCTAGTCCTTGAGCATTTTGAATTTCGAAGGCATCATGCGCTGATCGTTTTCTTTCCCCATGTTTATCGTGATAATTTATAGGATTCCCCCCCACAAAAGCAAACAAATTGAACCCATCCACCGTACCCGCCGGATCAGCGCTAATCCACCGTCCCAACCAAGGCGCATAATACCGCGCCCCATAATAATAAAGTCCCGTACTATCAT
>JAYKJI010000060.1:0-20550 GCA_035285405.1 Snowella sp.
AAAGTCACGATCGCTACGGTAGGAACGGTCAAAGCATCCTTGAGATTATCTCCCATAAAAATGACATCGGCATTCATTTTAGAGCGCAGTTTTTCCTGGCCGGTGATCAGCGCGACCGTTACCTCAAAGGAAGTCACATTATTTTCGACGATCGCCTCTGGAGCAATGCGAATGACCTTACCTTGAAAAACCTCATTGGGGAAGGCATCCGCCGTGATCTTCACCGTTTGGCCCAGTTTAAGGGTCATAATATCCACCTCCGGCACTTTGGCCACAATTTCTAGACCCCTGGCCAGGGCTAAAATGGACGTGGAAGTGGCAGAAGCCGTACTAGAAGCCGATGTGGTAGGAGTCACAAAAGCCCCAACCGTTGCAAACTTTTGGGTAATCGTGCCAGCAAAGGGAGCCGTAATAAAAGTATCTTGGTACTGGATTTTCACCCGCTCTAGATCTGCCTGGGCTGCTGCTGCCACCGCTTTTAAAGAAGCCAGTTCGGCCTTGGCCGTATATTGACGTTGTTCAAAGGCAGCAATTTGTCCCTTGAGAGCCTGTTCCGATTCGACCACTGCCGCCCGTAATTCTTGGATTTGTTGTTCAATTTGTCCTAATTCTGGATCGGCTGTATTTTTGGCCTGATCCAGTTTGCCCAGGGATTCAATCAAACCGGCTTTGGCACTGAGATAGTCATTGGAAACTTCATCAAAGCGATCGCGGGAAATTGCACCTTCTTCAATTAAGCTTTTATTGCGATTCATACGGTTTTCGGCTAACTGCAGCCTAGACTCGGACGCATTCAGTTGGGCCCGAAATTGATCAATATCCTTGGGAATTCTGGCCTGTGCCTGGCGCAATCTATCCTGGGCGATCGCCAACTGGGAGCGGGCTTGGGCTACCTTGGTCTGGGCCTGATTAACGTCGGATTCTCGTTGCCGCAATTCCATCGGGATCTTAATTTGAGCCTCTTTAAAACGGGCAATGGTCTCTTCAAATTTAGCCTGGGACTGCATCCCTTCCGCAAACACTTCTCGGTTTTCCATGACGGCTAACCGTTGACCCCGATGCACGCGATCGCCCTGTTCTACAAATAACTGCATTAAACGACCGGGGGTTTTGGGACTAATATTCACTGTCTGAACGGGTTGAACCGTGCCACTGGCTTTGATTTCTACCGTCAAAGTTTCCTGGGTAGCCGTTACCGTATATTTTTCTAAATCTAAAGCACTATTAGATGGCTGTACCATCCGAAAGGTCAGGAATCCAACCACTAGAAGGCCTGCTCCTAATGCCCCTAGGATCAGAGGAAGAGGATTTTTTATTTTATCTAGCAGTGGAATTTGCATAGAAACTGATGACAAAAAAAACTCTCGAATGTTTCATCTATAGTAACGTTAAGATCAACGTAATGAATCTTTACATTTAATTATGGTCGTTTCCTTATCTGCCCTGGCATCGTTTAAAAAGCGTTTAAAAACCGTCTTTTTGTTTGGAAATGAGCCGACACTAGAATTATTCGCTATTTTAAGCGTTTATTTTGTCCAGGGCATCTTAGGGTTAGCTCGCCTGGCCGTTAGTTTTTTCCTCAAAGATGATTTGGGCTTGAGTCCGGCCCAGATGGGAGCCTTAACCGGAATTGCCGCCATCCCTTGGATTATTAAACCGCTTTTTGGATTTTTGTCTGATGGTTTACCCTTGTTTGGCTATCGTCGGCGTTCCTATCTGATTCTATCGGGACTTTTGGGAAGCCTATCCTGGTTGGTGTTGGCCACCATGATTAATTCTGTTTGGGGAGTAACGCTGACTCTCTTGGTGACCTCTTTATCGGTGGCAGTTAGCGATGTGATTGCGGATTCAGTGGTTGTAGAACGGGCCCAGCAGGAATCGATGAGTAAAGCCGGTTCTCTACAATCCCTCACCTGGGGAACAGCGGCCTTGGGAGGACTGATAACGGCCTATTTTAGTGGTTTACTGTTAGAACAGATTAGTGCGAGAACCACATTTGCCATTACGGCTTGTTTTCCTTTGCTTGTTTCTTTTTCAGCCTTTTTGATTAGAGAAGAAAAGCCCGCTTTGCCTTCCCTCAATAATCCCCTTGCCAATACCAAAAATCAATTACAACAATTAGGACAAACGATTCGGCAGAAATCCATTTTATTGCCCACAATTTTTATTTTTCTGTGGCAGGCAACTCCTAGCGCAGATTCAGCTTTCTTTTACTTTACAACTAATGAACTAGGGTTTGAGCCAGAATTTTTGGGACGGGTACGACTGGTGACGAGCTTGGCTGGTTTAATTGGTATTGGTTTATATCAAAAGTTTCTAAAAACGATTCCCTTTCGTCCCATGCTGGGTTGGTGTACGGTGATTTCCTGTTTGCTCGGTTTTACGTCCCTGATTCTTGTCACCCATAGTAATCGGGTGATTGGGATTGACGATCATTGGTTTAGTCTGGGGGATAGTTTGGTCTTAACGGTTATTGGTCAAGTGGCTTTTATGCCAGTTTTAGTACTTTCGGCACGTCTTTGTCCCAAAGGAATTGAGGCCACTTTATTTGCTTTGTTGATGTCGATCTGGAATTTAGCCGGATTAACGTCTCAAGAGTTAGGGGCTTTGCTAACTCATTGGTTAGGGGTAACGGAAACTAATTTTGATTATTTGGCTCCCTTAATTATTATTACCAATCTAACCACCCTATTACCTTTGCTACTATTGAATTGGTTGCCAGCCGGAGATCCCCAAGACTTTTCTCAATTGGATGCGGATAATCGTTCTTTTCCGTCACCGGAATTATTTGAGCCTCACCGTTTGGGAACCTTAGCAGATCAAAGTTTTTTGCCAGAGTTTATGCCTGATTTAGGGACACCGATCAAAGAAAGAAAATCCCCTTAGTCTCAAAAGCGGCGATCGCTGATTGCTTTTTTTAATGAACTTTGGTGAAATGTTTTATCGGATTCAACCTTGTTGAGACTTGACCTTAATGTTGTGTTAAGGCATTGTAGAAAAGGCTGTGCTATCGTCAGAGATAACCTTCTAAACCTCCATGAATATTACCGATCATCCTGACAGTTTTGATTTTCAAACCCAGCTAGAAGAAACCGTGATTGGTTTTGATCTCCAAAATCCTCCCTCCCAAAAGGTGATTGATAGTTGTGTTCACTGTGGTTTTTGTCTGTCAACTTGTCCTAGTTATCGCGTTATCGGCAAAGAAATGGATTCTCCGCGGGGACGCATTTACTTAATGAATGCCATTAACCAAGGGCAAGCTTCCTTAGATAGCACGACAAGTCAACATTTTGATAGTTGTCTCGGCTGTTTGGCCTGTGTGAGTACCTGTCCTTCTGGTGTACAGTACGATCAACTGATCAGCGCGACCCGTTCTCAAGTGGAACGCAATCAACCTCGCTCCCTCGGCGATCGCCTCATTCGATGGCTCATTTTTAATCTTTTTCCCTATCCCCAACGTTTACAAATTCTATTACCTTTCTTCTGGATTTATCAAAATCTAGGCTTACAAAAACTGGTACGAGCGAGTGGTTTACTCGAAAAGTTCTTTCCCCGTTTAGCGGCGATGGAAGCGATTTTACCCCGCATTACTCGTCAATCTTTTTCGGGAAATTATCCTGATTGTATTCCAGCCCAAGGC
This sequence comes from Snowella sp., assembly GCA_035285405.1. Lineage (GTDB taxonomy): Bacteria > Cyanobacteriota > Cyanobacteriia > Cyanobacteriales > Microcystaceae > Woronichinia. The sequence goes on from JAYKJI010000060.1 coordinate 3,641, forward strand.
CAAAAACGTTATCGAGTAGGAATGGTTCTGGGCTGTGTGCAACGACTCTTTTTTTCTAATGTGAATGAGGCAACAGCCAGAGTATTAACTGCCAATGGTTGTGAAGTGGTGATTCCCAAAAGTCAGGGATGTTGTGCTGCCCTACCGGCTCACCAGGGACAGGAAGCTCAGGCTCAGGCCTTAGCGCGTCAGATGATTGATAGTTTTGCGGATAGTCATGTGGATTTTATTCTGATTAATGCGGCGGGTTGTGGCCATACGCTCAAGGAATATCATCATATTTTAGCCAACGATCCAGATTACGCAGAAAAGGCCCAGCAATTTGTAGCTAAAGTTAGAGATATTCAGGAGTTTCTAGCAGAAGTGGGTTTAGTAACACCTTTAATGCCCATTAGTGATGAAATGTTAACGGTGGTTTATCAGGATGCTTGCCATTTATTACATGGTCAAAAAATCAGTGTACAACCCCGACAATTATTGATGCAAATCCCTAATCTCAATCTTAAGGAAGCGATCGATGCGGCTCTTTGTTGCGGTAGCGCAGGGGTCTATAATATGTTACAACCACAAGTTGCCGATGCCCTGGGGCAACAAAAAGTAACGAATTTACTGAATACGGGAGCCAAGCTCATTGCGTCGGCCAATCCAGGCTGTTCTCTGCAAATTCAGAAACATCTTGCAAAGCAAGGTAAGTCTTTCCATTTAATGCATCCAATAGAATTATTAGATCAGGCAATTCGAGGCGTTAAATTAACGCTTTCCTAATACTTAGGTTGGTGATTGGGAAGTCGCTATTACTATAGTTATCACTCCCTTTAAATCACCAATAGTCAGTAATCTTTAGTTGACAAAGCCATATTTTTTAAAGATAGTTTTGCCAGGACTACTCAGGAGAAATTGACTAAAGGCTTTAGCCACATTAGGATTTTTACTATCCTTTAAAACGGCAAGGGGATAAACAATCGGAGAGTGGGAATCTTTAGGGGCTGTAGCAGCGATTCTGACCTGACTAGAGGTTTTAGCATCCGTAAGATAAACCATGCCTGCATTCACATTTCCAGTTTCTACATAGGTCAAAACCTGGCGAACATCTTTGCCATAGATAATTTTAGATCTAACTTGGTCGAGAATTTTGTAGAACTTGAGAACTTCCTCACCATATTGACCCGCAGGAACGGATTTTGGCTCACCTAAGGCAATTTTGCTAATCTCTGGTTTGGTTAAATCCTGAAAGTTAGTAACGATTTTTTCTGTTTTTGGGGTGATTAAAACCAGTTGATTTTTGGCTAGGATTTGACGTGAGCCTGGCAGCAACAAATTTTTGCTCTCCAGGGCATCCATTTGTTTATTGGCTGCCGAAATAAAAATGTCAACGGGGGCACCCTGTTCAATTTGCTGCTGTAGAGAACCAGAGGAGCCAAAATTGTAAGTAATAGTCGTTTTTGGGTCTTTTTTCTGATATTCCGTCTTAATTTCGTTTAAAGCATCCTTAAGACTAATAGCAGCAGAAATTGTGAGGGTATTTGATTGAGCAAAAACGGGCTTAATTAGTGGTTTTTGCTGAAAAATGTAGGGAATTGCAAGGGAAACGGTAATTGCTGAAAGGAGCGTCAACAAATGTCTTTTTTTCATAGAGACTACCTCGTTTTGTATCTTACTTGACTAAATTATTGTTTAGGCATAAACTATTATTAAATGGTCTTTCTAATGACATAGTGTCAAAAGATACAAATTTCAAAAACAAATTACGTGCCTTTTGTGGAGGTTAAAATCATGGAAATTAGTGCCAGAAATGCCTTAAAAGGAACCGTTAAAGCGGTTAATATTGGCTCGGTGAATGATGAGATTATTTTAGAAATTGCGCCTGGGATTGAGGTCGTTTCTATCATTACTAAATCTTCAGCCGAAAAGTTAGGTCTTGCAGTGGGAAAAGAGGCTTATGCCGTTGTTAAAGCCAGTGATGTACTGATTGCAATTGACTAGATTTCGAATTAATCCCCCTAAATTCTCCTTTTTGAGGGGGATTTTTAAACAAACCTAATAAAACCTAATATTTTCTACGTTTTTGAGTAATGGGCTCAAATTCAAATCTTTGACTAGCTTGAGTTTCACCATAAATGTTAAAAGTAATGAGGGGTTCATTGCTAATCGCTTCTATTTGATGAATGGCACTAGGTGTAAAACTAATAATATCTCCAGGCATTAAAGTAATATCGCCTATTGGCATAATTTTAGTTCCTAAAGTTGGATCATAAACCTGTTGCCAAAAGGTATTTTTTTCCAGTCCTTTCAGAATAGCCACAACGCCCCAGGTTCCATGATTATGGGGGGGGGAGCTAAAACCTTGTGAAAAAGTAACGCTCTGAACGGTTAAGGGAAAGCCAATTTCATCATAAAGATTAAGAACGGAAACCCCTGTCTTTTCGCAAGGCTCAAGATATTGATTTTGGATCCAATAGGAATTAATAATTAATTTACGGACTAACTTACGAATAAAAGGTAGATAACTTTCTTCGGATTTAGAAGCATCTTTAAGGTGAGATTGTAGTACGTCTTCCACCTCAGTTAAAAAGCGATGAAAATGATAAGATTCTTGAAGTAAAGTCCAAACACGATAGTCAGGATAAACTTGAGCAAACCCTTGATGATTGACTATCCATTCTCTCCCTTTTTGTAATAAGTCTGCTGAATTATCCATCGGCTCAAACAAAATCCCTCAACATTTTTTTGATTTCAATGTTGTGTAATTCTTCTTGCCCAATCATTCCTCTAGCGAACTCTTCAAGATAAACACTAGCATTTTCCACAGTACTTAAAAGTTCTTTGTATAAATCTAATGCCTTTTTTTCATGATTTAAACTTTCGGTTAAAATTGTTTTTAAATCATGCTGATTGGTTTCTTCAATGGGGGCAATTTTTAAACTGGGATGTCCTTCTAAACCTGTTAAAATACTCCCAGCTTGTTGGGCATGAAGTAAGGATTCTGTTGCTTGGGCTTCAAAAAATTGCACAATAGGAATGCGATTGGGGCCTGTCACCATTAAAGAATAATGGGTATAGCGAACGACTCCTGCCAGTTCAAATTCCATTATCTGGTTAAGAATTTTAATGGTTGCTTCAGAATCAAGGTCTTTCATTAGGATAAATTTAAGGTCAATTTACGGTTTAATTATTTTGATTGTTTGCTAGTAGGTCGGCGATCGCATCGGGTTTCATGCCACTTAATCGCTGTTTGCCAGGCATTAAAACGACGTTAGGAGCCATAGAACATTTCCCCAGACAACCTGTTTCTTGAATAATAACAGATTGAGCCAAGCCCCTTGCTGCTAAATTCTCCTCAATGGCTTGACGTTGTTTCTGGCTACCTTTTTTTTGACAACCCGATTTTTGGCAAATTAATAATTTAACTTTGTTGGGGACGGGAGCCAGATGAGAAACTTTGGAAGCAATTAAGGGATTAATTTGCAAAACTTTTAAATCATTCTTTCCTGTTTTAGCTACTAATTTAGATTTGCCGATAATTTGAATCATTTGATGGGATTCAAGACCGATAGGTAAAATTTTCCGCGCTTTTTTGGAAATAGGCAAAATTAATTCTTTTTCAGGAGTGGCAATCTGTATAAACTTACATTTTTCATCATGCCAAATAAAACCTAAAAATTCTCCTTCTAGGATAAAAGAGGTGGTGTGTGATTTGGCTTTTTTACTCATGGTTTAAAGATATTAAGCTAATCGTTTGGCTTCAATCGTTTGGGGGAGTTTAAACGGTTCTGTTAATAAGGGGATTGCTAATTCCCAACCGTTGGCTAAGGTAAATATCTTACCATTATTGGTTTCTTCTTGCTTAATCACTTCTTCTTCTAGGTCTTTTTTGGCGACATAGACGACGAGATGACCTGCACAATTGTTGCGTAACATGACTTTCATTAAGTTAATTCCTGATTTAATAGTTTGGATTTGATCCCCCCAACCCCCCTTGATAAGGGGGGCTAAATTCCTATCAGTAACCTAGTCCCCCTTTTTAAGGGGGATGCCGTAGGCAGGGGGATCAAACTTCTAGGAATGTCAAGAGATGTGTGTAAATATTAGCCGAAAGGGGAAATTTAGACGGCTACATTCTCAGCAGTTTCCATTTCTTTAGCACGGCAGCCGACTACATAGCCTTTTTCAATGAAATGAACGGCATAAATATAGTAGGTTTGTAGAAAAGTACCGATACCAACCACGTAACCTGTATCGCCTTTTTTAGCAAGATGTTCGCCAATCTCTTTACCTGGAAAAGTGCCATCATTGCGAATTAGCTTACAGATTCTCACTTTTTCTCCCATTTCAAATTGAGGGGGAGAATCAATTTCTATTTCACTAGCTTGCATACATTGTTTCCTTTTGATGAACTAAGTTGAGTAATTCTTCAGAGGTAAGGTTACGTTTAACCTGCATAGAAAAATGACGAACAGTTTCTAATAGCGATCGCAGTTCTTCCTGGGCGAGAAAAATACCTTGAGAGGCCAAGATTTCTTCTAATAAATGACGACCTGAATGTTTACCTGCTAATAAACGACGTTGACCGCCTACCATTTCAGGGGCAAAGGGTTCATAGGTGAGGGGATTTTTTAACATTCCCGCCGTATGAATTCCTGATTCATGGGCAAAGGCATTGTCTCCTACGATCGCCTTCCAGGGAGGTAAATTTCCGCCAGAAGCTTGCACTACTAAACGAGAAATTTCTTTCAAACGAGAGGTATCAATTCCTAATTTGATGCCATAAATTTGCTTGAGAGCCATCACAATTTCTTCGAGGGCCGCATTACCTGCTCGTTCTCCTAAACCATTGACGGTGGTGTTAACAGAGGTAGCTCCTGCTTTGATGCCAGCAAGGGAATTGGCAGTGGCTAAACCGAAATCATTGTGGGTGTGCATTTCCACAGGAATAGATAGAAATTGCACTAAATGATGAACTTTTTGATAAGTGGTAAAAGGGTCAAGAATGCCCACCGTATCACAGAAACGAAAACGAGAGATTCCCCATTCCTGAGCCGCCTGAATAACGTCTAATAAAAAGTTAGCATCAGCCCTAGAGGAATCTTCGCCACCGAGAGCAACAAATAAACCTTGGTCTTTGGCAAAAGTGATGGTATCCCGTAATTGGTTCAACATCTTTTGGGTTTGCCCTTGAAACTTGACCTCGATTTGAATTTGAGAGACGGGAATGGAGATATGAACCCGTTTTAAACCGCAGGAAAGGGAGGCAGTAATGTCCGATAAAACGGCTCGATTCCAACCGATTAAGTCTGCTTTTAAATCCAAATAACTAATGGCTGTAATTGCTTCCTGTTCGGTTTTTCCCATGGCGGGAATGCCAACTTCGATTTCCTGTACTCCCATTGAGTCCAGAAGAGCGGCGATCGCGGTTTTTTCTGCAAGGGTGAAGGCAACTCCTGCGGCTTGTTCTCCATCACGGAGGGTCGTGTCGTTGATCTGGATGGTGTTCATTTTGAAGCCTCTAAATTGCCCTTAAAAAGCTCAACTTTAAGTTTATTTTTGAGGTTTGATCCCCCTAAATCTTCCTTAAAATGGGGATTTTTTTATAATTAGCTTAAAGATTTAGCCCCCTAAATCCACCAATTCTGGGGGACTTTAAACGGAATGAAGAGATTTTAAATTTTAAGATTCTCTATATCCCCCCAAAGTTGGGGGGCAAGGGGGCAAAATAAGCTAGGGGGGATAACTCTAGCGAATTAAATCGTAGGAAATATCCGTTTTTGAGGGGATATTACTGTTGCGATCTAATTCATCGAGAATGGTGTTCACAATCCAGTTCAACAGGTTAATTGTACCTTGATAACCGTAAGTTGCATAACGGTGTAAATGATGGCGATCAAAGATGGGATAACCAATACGAACAAAAGGAACTTTAGTGTCACGCCAGAGATATTTACCGTAGGAATTACCGATTAATAAATCAACGGGTTCGGTAAATAATAAAGAACGCATATGCCAGAGGTCTTTGCCCCCCCAAATCGTTGCACCTTTACCGAAAGGACTGGCATCTAAAATCGCACGCAGTTCAGCTTCAAAAATAGGGTTACTATTGGAAACTAAAATGTGTACAGGTTCGGCTCCCACTTCTAACAGGAATTGGGTTAAACCAATCACTAAATCAGGATCACCATAGAGTGCTACTCGTTTGCCATGTAACCAAGCTTGGGAATCGGTTAAAGCATCAACAGCACGACCCCGTTCATCTTCCAATTCTTTGGGAATCGGTTGACCCGTTAAAGCGGATAATTTGATTAAGAATTCATCGGTTCCACGAATACCAATGGGACGAACGACGCTGGTGGGTTGCTGCCATTCTTTTTCGATGTATTCTCGTGTTTTGGTGGTCGAATAGGATTGGAAGGCGATCGTGGCTTCGGCATTAATGGAATCCGCCGCAACTTCTAAGGGAGTGCCACCTGGGTACATATTATAAGTACCATTATTAGGCGAATCTAAATATTCAGAATTATCGGCTAATAGGGTGTAGTTTACCCCCATCGTTTCTGCCAGTCTTTTAACTTCTCGCAGGTTGCCAATATAGGTTTCAAAGCCTGGGATAAAGTTAATTTTTCCGTTTTTAGTTTCGGTTTTCTTACCTGCGGTCAGTTCAGTCAAAATGCCTTTGAGCATATTGTCATAACCCGTGATATGGGAACCGACAAAGCTAGGGGTATGGGCATAGGGAACGGGAAATTCTTGGGGGATGGAACCTTTTTCTTTTGAGGTTTTGATAAAGGCTTGTAAGTCATCACCGATAACTTCTGCCATACAAGTTGTACACATAGCAATCATTTTAGGCTTGTACAAATTGTAGGAAGTTGCCAACCCATCAATCATATTTTGTAAGCCTCCAAAGACGGCAGCATCTTCAGTCATGGAAGAAGAAACCGCAGAGAAAGGCTCTTTAAAGTGACGGGTAAAGTGGCTCCGAAAATAGGCAACACAACCTTGAGAACCGTGAACGAAGGGTAAGGTTTGTTCAAAACCAACGGCGGCTAGAATAGCACCTAAAGGTTGGCAAGCTTTAGCAGGATTAACGGTTAGGGCTTCACGGGCAAAGTTTTTCTCCCGATATTCCCAGCTTTTTGTCCATTCAGCAGTTTCAGCAATTAATTCTGAGGGATGGCAACCTTCAAATTCTTTTTTACCTGCAAAGAGTTCTTGATATTCAGGGTCTTGAAAAAGTTGGCCGTGATCCTTGATGGCATCTACATTCTGTGGCATGATCTGACTCCGGTATTGAGAGTGAATAGTTAGGAGTGAATAGTAAATAATTCGGTTGAGAGTTTAAAGATGATCCCCCCCAGCCCCCCTTAAAAAGGGGGGAGAATGAGAGAGAAAGGTTAGATAGTTGTAGCGAAGTTAAGAATTAAACAATTGGCTGAAATGATTAATTGTCAATTATCAACTATTCACTATCAATTATTAACTATCAACTAGATTGCTTATTTGTTCCAGGGTGCGCCGATTAAGCTCCAGGTGGGGCTATTTAACGCTAAGTCCATGTCACGGGCAAAGATTGCGAAACCGTCGTAACCGTGATAGGGGCCTGAATAATCCCAAGAGTGCATTTGACGGAAGGGTAATGCCATTTTTTGGAAGACATATTTTTCCTTGATTCCTGAGGCAATAAGATCAGGTTTTAAGGCTTTGACAAATTCTTCAAATTCATAGGCCGAAACGTCGTCATAAATCAGGGTTCCGTCTTCGACATAGTTTGTCGTCCGTTTGTAGTCGTCATTATGACCAAATTCGTAACCTGTTCCGACTAATTTCATGCCAAGATCGTAGAAAGCTGGAACAACGTGGCGAGGACGTAAACCACCGACCATGAGCGCAACGGTTTTACCTTCTAAGCGGGGACGATATTTGTCAATAACGGCTTGACATTGGGCTTCGTATTTAGCGATAACGGCTTCCGCATTAGCTTGAATGGTTTCGTCAAATTTAGCGGCGATCGCCCGTAGAGATTCAGCAATTTTGGTAGGGCCAAAGAAGTTATATTCTAACCAGGGAATCCCATAGGTTTCTTCCATGTGGCGAGAAATATAATTCATCGAGCGGTAGCAGTGAACTAGATTCAGTTTCACTTGAGAAGTCAACATCATTTCATTGAAGGTGCCATCTCCTGACCATTGAGCAACCACGCGCAGCCCAATTTCTTCTAAGAGAATACGGCTTGACCAAGCATCACCACCAATGTTGTAATCGCCGATAATAGCAACATCGTAGGGGCCAGCTTCAATACCTAAGGTTCCTTCTTTTTTAGCTTTATCTGCACGGGGGAATACATAGTCCCGAACAGCATCATTAGCAATGTGGTGTCCCAACGATTGAGAAACACCTCGGAAACCCTCGCAACGAACGGGAACAACGGGCTTATTAATTTCTTTGCTGGCTTTTTTGGCAACAGCTTCGATGTCATCTCCAATTAAACCGATGGGACATTCTGATTGTACAGAAACGCCGCGATTGAGAGGAAATAATTCTTCAATTTCTGCAATTAACTTAGCCAGCTTTTTATCACCACCAAAAACAATATCGCGTTCTTGGAAATCAGAGGTAAATTGCATGGTTCCAAAGCTATCAATCCCCGTCGTACCGATGTAGTAATTACGACGACCAGACCAGGAATAGTAACCGCAACCAACGGGGCCATGGCTGATATGAACCATGTCTTTAATGGGGCCCCAAACCACACCTTTAGAACCTGCATAGGCACAACCACGAGTGGTCATAGAGCCTGGAACAGATTTAATGTTAGATTTTACACCGCAATCGGGGTTTCCTTCTTCATAAACACCGAGGTGTTTGGCGCGTTTTTTCTGGGCTTTATCGGGATAAACTTCGAGAACTTCTTGAATGAGGGATTTTTTATCCTCATTAGTGACTACAGGGGGAGCGAGGGGAGTTGTAGTCGGTTTCGTTAATAGATCGGTAGGAGGGGTCATAATTTGTCACCAATTATTTGTAATTTCGGCTGTGAAAGTTTGAGATTTTATCCCCCTAAATCCCCCTTCCTAAGGGGGACTTCCAATCATTAACTAATCTATTTCCACCTTTTTAAAGAGGGGATTTTAATCATTAACTGATCTGTTTCCCCCCCTTTCAAAGGGGGGCTAGGGGGGATTCAAAACTATACCAATGCGGGGGCTTTGACACCTTCTTGGATAGCTTTTTGATACTCTTCTTCGCCGCCCAAGATACCGAATTCGACTAACAAGTCTTCCAATTCATCCATCGAAATGGGGGTAGGAATGGTGAGGTTTTTGTTGTCAATAATTTTCTTGGCAAGGTCGCGGTACTCTTGAGCCTGTTGGCTATCGGGAGCATACTCGATCACGGTCATACGGCGCAGTTCAGCGTGTTGAACGATGTTGTCGCGGGGGACAAAGTGCAACATTTGGGTATTCAGACGTGCGGCAAGGGTTTCGATTAATTCCAGTTCACGGTCTGTTTTACGGCTGTTGCAGATTAAACCACCGAGACGGACACCGCCAGAGTGAGCATATTTCAATACACCACGAGCGATGTTATTTGCGGCATACATGGCCATCATTTCGCCAGAGGTGACGATGTAGATTTCTTGGGCTTTACCTTCACGGATGGGCATAGCGAAACCACCGCAAACTACGTCCCCTAATACGTCGTAGGAAACAAAGTCTAAATCTTCGTAGGCTCCATTTTCTTCAAGGAAGTTGATGGCGGTGATGATACCGCGTCCTGCACAACCGACTCCAGGTTCGGGGCCACCAGACTCAACGCATTTAACATCCCGATAACCGGTTAAGAGAACTTGGTCGAGTTCTACATCTTCCACAGACCCTAATTCGGCAGCAAGGTGTAAAACGGTGGTTTGAGCTTTACTGTGCAGCATTAAACGGGTGGAATCTGCTTTGGGGTCGCAACCAACGATCATGACGCGCTGACCCAATTCGGCCATACCTGCGATCGTGTTTTGAGAGGTGGTGGATTTACCGATACCGCCTTTGCCATAGAAGGCAATCTGTCTGATTTGTTCGTCACTCATGGTGTTTCTCCGTAAAATTTTTGTTGTTGATTTGTTGTTGTTTGAATGAAAACCTAAAGGTAGGTTTGGGAGCAGTTAGACAATGCTGACTGCAAGCGATTAGGAGAGTTACCAAAGGGTGGCGATCGCTCCATAAACCGAGTAAAAAAGTTGTTCATGGGTTTATACTTGCTTGTTTGATATTGTGAAGATGATCCCCCCCAGCCCCCCTTAAAAAGGGGGGAGAATATTTAGGTTGTTGGGGCAGAAATTGGGAAAAGAGTTAATAAGCTTAAACAGCTTCGACGATGAGAGTGGGGGAAACTTTAGCGCGGAGGCGGGTTTCGATCGCCCCTTTGAGGGTGTCATTCCGACTAGAGCAGGAATCACAGGCTCCTTTGAGGTTGACTAAGACGCGATCGCCGTCCACATCATGGAGTTCTACGTCACCGCCGTCTGCCATCAGAAAAGGACGAATTTCTTGATCTATGACCTGTTGAATGAGGGTGATTTTTTGTAGGTTAGTTAAGGTCTTAGTAACGGTTTGAGTTGAACCTTTTTTGATGGTTTCTTTAACCGTATCTTTCTGATGAACAATTTCAGTAACAACCTGAATATTTTTTTCCTGTTCTGCTAGGACAGAAGCTAAAATATCGTCAATATCCACTAAACAGGAACCGCAACTGCCACCCGCTTTTACATAGTTTGTCACCTGTTCGGCGGTGGTTAAATCATTTTCGATAATGATACGACGAATGCGGCTATCAGTAATGCCATAACAGCTACAAACTAAGGCTCCTTCGTCTTCTTCATGGTTCGCTAAAGGGATACCACGATAGTTATAAATAGCGGCTTCTAAGGCCTCTTGACCCATCACAGAACAGTGCATTTTGGCTTCAGGAAGTCCACCTAAATAGTTAGCAATGTCCTGATTAGTAACCGCTAAAGCTTGATCTAAGGTCATCCCTTTTACTAACTCGGTTAAAGCCGAAGAAGAGGCGATCGCGCTAGTGCAACCAAAGGTTTGAAAACGGGCATCGAGAATACTATCTTGCTCAATTTCAATCTTGAGATGAAGTCTGAGGGCATCACCACAGGCAATACTTCCTACTTCGCCAAAGACAACGGCAATACCTGTTTCTTCGGTTTTTTCAATCAATCCCTGGTTTTTAGGATTGTGAAAGAGTTCTAATACCTTTTCCGTGTAGTCCCACATTTTTTTAATTGATAGTTGATAGTTGACAATTGATAATGATCAGAAAAAGATAAAGCTAGTTAATAACTGATAGATAGCATCGGATAAAATCAAATAAAATTATCAATTATCCATTGTCAATTATTAATTCTTAACGGTTAACCAAAATGTCTGTTTGACGGTCTTGCAACCATGCCACATCATCGCTAGTGAAGGGAGACAAATCTCGTAAGCGTTGAACAATGCCTGGCATCACTTCTAAAACTTTGTCAATTTCTTTATCAGTGGTGTAACGACAAAGGCTAAAGCGAATAGAACCGTGCAGAGTGGTATAGGGAAGACCCATCGCTTGCAGAACGTGGGATGGTTCCAAAGAACCTGAAGTACAGGCAGAACCCGATGAAGCACAAATTCCAAATTTATCTAAGGAAAGTAAAATCGCTTCTCCTTCGATGTATTTAAAACCAATGTTTGTTGTGTTAGGTAAACGGTTTTTAATATCACCATTAACTTCACAATCAGGAATAGTAGCTAATAAGGTTTTTTCGAGGCGATCGCGTAATTTAGCTTCTCGTTTAGTTGACTCGGCCATTTCGCGCAATTCCAGTTCGGCAGCCTTACCAAGACCGACAATGCCCGCCACATTTTCTGTACCAGCGCGACGACCCCGTTCTTGATGACCTCCTAATAGGAAAGGACGAAAACGGAAACCGCGTTTTACATACAATGCACCCACACCTTTCGGAGCGTGAAGTTTATGACCTGATAATGTTAATAAATCAATTGTGCTGCTCTTTAAATTGAGGGGAATTTTTCCCACCGCTTGCACTGCATCCACATGAAAGGTTGCACCGTAGGCTTTAGCTAATGCCCCAATATTTTCAATGGGGAAAATCGTTCCCGTTTCATTGTTTGCATACATGGTGGTCACTAAAGCCGTATTACCCGTGAGAGCCGCTTCTAGTTCCATCAAATCCAACTGACCTTTGCGATCAACGGAAAGATAGGTAACTTTGTAGCCCTGTTTTTCCAGTTGTTTGCACACATTCAACACGCAGGGATGTTCAACCTGGGTTGTGATGATCTGGTTGCGATCGGGTTGGGCAGCTAAAGCCGCACGGATAGCGGTGTTATTGCCTTCGGTTCCGCAACTGGTGAAGATCACTTCCGTCGGTTCGGCTCCGAGCAGAGCGGCCACATTTTCCCTCGCCTCTTGAATGGCTTTACCTACTTGACCGCCAAAGGTGTGCATAGATGAAGGGTTGCCATAGAGTTCCGTCAGATAGGGCAACATGGCGACCACAACTTCAGGATCAGGTTGAGTAGTAGCGTTATTATCGAGATAAAGACAAGATTGTAAGGATGGCATAGTTCTTCACCAATCTTAGGTTTACAAAGGTTGTTATCCCCCCTAGCCCCCCTTTCAAAGGGGGGACGTCTTATGAGGTGTCGGGGAAAATGGATTTCGAGTTTTGACGGTAAGTACAGACAGCTTAAGCAAAGGCAAAACTTTATTGACTCAGTTGTCTGAAGTCCCTCTTCCAAAGGGGGATTTAGGGGGATAAAACTCAAATCGTCAAAACTAATTCACGGGTAGGAACAGTGTCAGTTTCCACAGACCCTTGAAAATATTGGTCATAGAAACCACGAGCAACAGTATCGATCGCGTCATAGGCTTCGACCACCTGTAAACCAGCCTTTTTGAGTTCCGCTTGAGGGCAATTACCGATTTTGGAAGTCAACACTGCTTTACAGTCAGAAATCGTGGAGATAATGCCGTCTAGGGTTGCTTCTTCGCCATAACCTGTTTGACAATAGTGGTCAATCTTGCGGTGTCCCACAAATTTCACCTCATTGGCATCCACTTCATAGATTTGGAACTCTTTGGCATGGCCGAAGTGCTGATTAACAATGCCACCACCTTTGGTTACCACGGCCAATAACAGTTTGGGACTATCGGCAATTTTGACTGCTGGTTTAAGCTGTTCCTTCTTGGCTTTGAGTTGCTTCTGTTTTTGATCAATGCTGGCATGAACCACCTGGCGCACCGTTTCGTTATACTCAGGAGCCATTTCCATAAACTTATCTTTCGTAAATTCCTGGGAACGGTCTTCACCCAGTAAACCCACTGCATCAGCGCGACATTGGCGACAGTGACGCATCATTTTCATATTGCTGTCAGCACATTCATCTTGCAGAGCTTTTAACTCTTTGGGAGTGGGGCCACGTTGCCCGTTTAAACCAAAGTAGGTTCCATGCTCAGGGGCAGAGATGAGAGGCATAATATTGTGCAAGAACGCACCTTTTTCTCGAATAACGCGATTAACTTCCACTAAATGCTGGTCGTTAATGCCTGGAATCATTACTGAGTTAACTTTGCAGAGAATATCTGCTTCTCTCAGTAAGTCTAGGCTTTCCATCTGGCGTTGATGGAGAATACGGGCGGCTTCGATACCTTTAATCCGTTTGCGTTGCCAATGAATCCAAGGGTAAATTTTAGCCCCGATTTCAGGGTCAACCATGTTAATCGTGATGGTTACATGGTCAATATTTAATTTTTTGAGGCGATCGACGTATTCAGGCAACATCAAACCATTGGTTGATAGGCAAAGCTTAATATCAGGGGCTTCTTTGGCGACTAGCTCAAAGGTGCGAAAGGTTTTCTCTGGATTAGCGAGAGGATCACCAGGCCCCGCAATACCTAATACTGTCATTTGGGGAATCTTGCCACCGATGACGAGGACTTTATGAGCAGCCTCTTCGGGTGTCAATAATTCACTAACCACCCCAGGTCGGCTTTCGTTAGCGCAATCATACTTGCGATTGCAGTAGTTGCATTGAATATTGCAAGCAGGAGCGACGGCAACGTGCATCCTTGCATAGTGGTGGTGTGCATCTTCGCTGTAACAGGGGTGTTTAGCGATCCGTTCTTGAATGCTGGCATCTCGTTCAGTGGTTGCACTGCTAGAAGAACTGCAATTACAACTGCCCGATTTGGCTTTAGATGCTGGCTCTCCCGTAGGAGTCGTAAGCAAAGCTATTGGGGGAGTCATTGAATTTCGGTGGTAAGTGATTTGCTATGTGTGATTTATAACACCCTGCTTTTTGACCGTAACTTTACGGAGGTCGCAATAAAACTCATAGAAATATTAGGAAGGTACTCAGGCATTCCAAAGCCTACGGCTTGGCACTTGAAAAATTTTTTGGGGTAAGGGGCACGAGTATTTATTACAGGGGGGACTAGTCTTTTTTAAAGGGGGGACGGGTATTCTTACACTCACTAAAAATCGCTATTTTCAAAGGTTTTAAGGGAATTTTAACTTTTTTTAAGGTTTTATGAGTTTGTACTCAGATAAGCTTTTTAAAAAGAGGAGTGGTAAGTTTTATGCCACTCCCGACAATACCGAAATTCAAATCTGTATCTATCTTTACGAATTTTTTCAAAAAAGTCAAGTTGTATACCGTTTGTAATTTAGCCAAGTCTTTTCGCCGATCTAAACGGTAGCAATCACGACCTTTCCCAGTTTACTTTCAGCGTTTGACAAATAAAACGTATATATAGATACATTATAGTCAGGTTTGGGCTGCCTAAATAGCCTTGTTGAGTCCATCAATCTAGGGTCAACATTGGCTCTCAAAATTGCCTCAAAGCCTTATTGGAAGAGCATTTTCTCTGAGTGTATGAATACTCGTCCCCTAGCTAATAAATACTTGTCCCCCATCCAATAAATACTCGTCCCTTACCCCAAAGTATTTTTAACAATCCCTCGTGATCAGGGTTCAGAGACTTGAGTGCATTTGCAGTAAGTTAAATAAGTTAAATCGGGGCAACTTCATCAAGCACTCTAACTCTAGTCTGTTATACAGGTTAGGTAAGGTTACATTTCGATCCAACAGCGATCGCAAAGCGTACCAAAGGTGTCAATCCTCGTTCCTCATAGAAGTCCTGCCCAACTCCTGTTGCAAGGAGAGAGGTAGATCTCTCAAACAAGTTTTCCTTTTTGAGACGGTTTGGCAAGGGATGTTATGAAGGTTTGGGAAATGAACCAAAAGTTAATCCGAAAATTCAAATCTTGTTAGGTACTCGCTATGATGATTTCATTTTTATCGTTTTTAGGAATTCTCCTGTTCCTAAAGCTTAGTAATGACTGCATGATGTATTACATCTTTAGAAGTATTGAAAAAGATCCTAGATCGTATCGCAATACCTACCAATTATCTCAAAAAGTCTTTCCCCTATCTGACCAAAATTATGATTAATTAAACTCCTCAATCAATCTCTAATCATTGCAGGTAGTCACTATGATAATTGCTCTTCTCTCCTGTTTGGGTATTGCTTGTGTTGTAAAACTTACTAATGATTCTATGATTCAGCAGATGTTTGAAGAACTGGGACAAGATCCTAGATACTATCGTAATACCTATCAATTACCGCGATCGCTTAACCCGCTTACCCATAAAAATGATGATTAGCACAATGAATCCTTCTACTTCTTCCGAACCACTCCATAGTGTCTTTTCTCCTCTCCAATGGTTCCGAAATTATCTTAATCAACTGGATATTAGAGATCCTAAAATTGCTAAACTTATCTGTCAACTAGTGCCGCCTAGTTGTCCTTTTGAACGGAAAATCAAGCTATTAGGAAAGACCTTATTAGTCATTCCTCCCCTATGTCACTTTAATCCCTTCTATGAAGAGTTAATGTTCCTACGATTTCGTGCCTTAACTCTTCTTAGCGAAATTGACACCTAACATAATCCTCCCAATCTTCCCCCTCTTCCTTCTCCTCCCAATCCTAAAAGATAGGACTTGGAAAGCCAGCCCCTACCTCCCCAAAGGGAATCCGAAATCAAATCTATAATTTGTCCCCCTTTAACAGTGACTCATTATGAAAATTACCCAGGGCAAAATCAACGAATTATTAACTGAAACCGGTTGTGAACATAATCATCACAAACAGGGACAGAAAAAGAATAAATCCTGTAGTCAACAAGCTCAACCAGGAGCCGCCCAGGGAGGCTGTGCTTTTGATGGAGCGATGATTGCTCTGGTTCCGATTACGGATGCAGCCCATTTAGTCCACGGCCCTTTAGCTTGTGCGGGGAACTCCTGGGGAGCACGGGGTAGTTTATCCTCTGGATCAGAATTATACAAAGTAGGTTTAACTACTGATTTAAGCGAAAATGATATTATTTTTGGCGGCGAAAAACGACTTTATCAATCTATTTTAGAAGTTCAAGAACGTTATCATCCTGCGGCCATTTTTGTCTATGCAACTTGTGTCACCGCTTTAATTGGAGACGATTTTGATGCAATTTGTAAAAAAGCCTCAGAAAAGCTGCAAACTCCTATTATTCCGGTTAACTCTCCAGGCTTTACTGGCACTAAAAACTTAGGGAATCGCATTGCCGGAGAATTTCTTTTAGAATATGTGATCGGCACGAAAGAACCAGCAAATACAACGCCCTACGATATTAATTTAATTGGAGAATATAACATTGCTGGAGAACTCTGGAATGTTTTACCTTTATTTGAGAAAGTTGGTATTCGAGTTTTATCTAAAATGACAGGAGATGCCCGTTACGAAGAAATTTGTTATGCCCATCGTGCCAAATTAAACGTCATGATTTGCTCAAAAGCGTTATTAAATGTGGCCCGTAAAA
>JAYKJI010000061.1:0-14585 GCA_035285405.1 Snowella sp.
GCGGGTCGAGTCTTTGAGGATGAGTTAGATTTAGCCTATGCTCTGATGGCCGGCATTGAGAATCGAGCCAGTCAGGGAGGATATTCCGTTTCTCGTTTTTCTTTTAATTAAGTTGACCTACTTAACAGTTAGAAGTCAGCAGGCAGAACTGAATCGATTGCGAATTGAACTTGCTGAAGTCCAACTAACCTTTTTATTTTCCTTTTTGCCTCTTTAAAATGAACAAATTTGTCATTATTGATCATTCTTTATGTAACTTGCAGGGTCATCATTATGAGTGTAGCATTTCTGTCGCAGAGGCTGTCGCAAGGGCAGGATATCAACCTATCATTATTGCTAATCGTTCTTTTTGTCAATCTTTACAACCAGAGAATATTCAAGTTATTCCAGCTTTTGAGGTAGATTGGTTTAATCAACCGACTTTAAATAAGTCTCAGAAAAACAATAAATTTAGATCACTAATTGAACAAAATATAGAAGTTTTTAAGCAGCTATTTTCCATTGGCAAAAAAGAAAGAAATCAAAAAAAATTCCGATTATATGCTCTGCGTTTAACCTATCCTCATTGGGCGATTTTAATTGAAAAAATAGAAGGCAGTCTAGAACGTTTAAGCCAGGGGTTTCAGCAAGATTTGCAACTATTAACCAAAATTCCTTTTGCTAATACTTTTTGGCGATTACTTAAAATTGTCGGAGGCTTGTTGCTGTTAGGGGGGAAGCTGATTAACAAAGTTTTTATTAAATTTTTAAGCTATTTTAATCATTTTAACTTGCAGAGAAAACAATACTTAGGCTTTACCGAAACCTTGGAGCAAGTGTTGCCGAGTCTCAGTTTAAACGCTGAAGATCATGTTTTTATTCATACCTTAGGCATTGAGCAATTAGAAGAACTTTATTATTGGCTGATTAACGGCGATCGCGCTTTGCTGCCAACCTATCATATCTTATTGAGAAGAGATACTGAAGATCCTCTAGTGCTACAGGCTAAAGGTATGGGACTGAAAAACTGTCTTCAGGCTTACTCTGAAAGTCAGCTATGGCCGACCAAAATACGCTTTTATACTGATACTGAAAATCTTGTCTATCGCCATAATCAACTCAGCCCTATTCAATTTAGCCTTATTCCCATTCCCTTTCGCCAGGAACAACTAGCCGCTTCTCTTACTCTGCCAAAAAAAGAAAAAACAGCTATTCATATTGTTTATTTAGGAGATGCTCGCCCTGAAAAAGGTTATCAGCATTTGCCTGCTTTAGTGGCGGCTCTGTGGCCTCAATATTTGAGTTCAGGAAAAGTATTTTTTACGATTCAATCTAATTACAATGTTCAGGGAGGAGAAATTGGCATTCTTGAAGCAAAATTAGCATTGGCTCAATACCCTGAGAGTAAAGTTAAACTCATTCACCAACCCATGTCAACGGCGGAATATTATCAGTTACTCACTTCAGCTGATATTGTTATTCTGCCCTACAACCCTCAAAATTATCAACGAACTTCGGGCGTTTTAACAGAAGCTTTAGCAGCCGGTAAGCCAGTGGTAGTTCCAAAGGGAAGTTGGTTAGCTGAACAGGTGGATCAATCTAGAGCCAGTATTTATGCCGAGCCGCAGCAAATACCCCAGGCGGTTATTCGTCTTCTTGATAATTTGTCTAGTTTTACTGAAGCAGCCCAGAAATTTAGTCTTTATTGGCGAGAACAACAATCTCCCGATCGCCTTATTCAGTGCTTACTAAATTCTCCTACTGTTGAGATTAATCTACCCATTCAGACTTCTACTCAAACTGCTAATATCCCAGAGCGATCGCCCAGCGAAAATCCCAAAATATTAGTTTTGATGGCGGGAGACGCAATCATCGCTGATGGTAATAATACCGATAATTCGGTTCGGGCTTTAAACTATTTTTGCCACTGTGGCTATCAAGTTTATGCTGTTTTCTATGGGCATCAGCAACATTTAGAGAGGGAAAACTGGGAATCATTTTCTCAAGCTGTGCGACAGGCAACCCAAGGTTATGGACTTCAAAGCACCTGGATTTTAGAGCCTCAAGCTAACTCAGGCAAACCGTCTGATTGTAGTGATGAACAGTATCAACGTTATATTGAAGATAGTTTTTATCAACGTCCTACGGTTTTTAATGGTTGGGTTAGTGCCGCTTATTTAGGCATTCCTAGCGAGCTACTAGAACTTTTACCAACCCTGAAAATTGATCTCGTTTATATCGATTCTGTCCTATACTGGCCCTGCTTGAAAAAACTAGGATTAGAGCAGTTGCCAGTAATAGGAGGGGTGTCTCAACTCTATGCCTATCACTCTGCTTTGGTAAATTGTCAAGACTTAGATCATCAAGAGCTAAATTGGGAAATTCATCTACTTAAACAATGTAAAGTACTATTAGCTAAAGATCCTGCCTTTGCAGAAAAAATTAAGGAGTTAACGCAAAATTCTCTCGTTTATGCGATCGCACCTTGGAATGCAGATACAGAAACTAAAGGCACTCGTCAGGCCAGCTATAATCAAGCTCTTAATCAAGCTTGTCTCGATCTTTTAGGGAATCAAGCTCTGCCGTTAAAAGCGGTAAAATCTCACCCTAAGATCGCTATTCTTTATCCCTGGGGAAATATCCAAGAACGCAAGAGTGGAGCTAGTCAACGAACCGGATCGCTATGGGATTATCTACAAGAACAGTCCTATGAAGTGCGATTTTTTACCCTTGGAGAACAGCGATCGCGTTGGCAGGCAGGAGTTTGTTATGAATATCATGATACTGTATTTTCTCCAGGGAATTTAATTAAAGAGGCCTATTATGATGCCTATCGTTCTTGGTATTCTCTTTTTGAAGATTCTCACCTAAATTCTCACTTAAATGCGCCCATTATACGCCCAGAGGCAATCGAAAGTTGGCTGCCTTGGATTTATTATCAATTTCGCTTAGATCCTAACTTTCAGCAGTGGCTTGAAAATATTATTGATTGGGCTGATGTGGTGATTCTGGAATATCCTTTCTGGGCAGAAAGTGTCGGCAAAATTTGTCGTCGGAAGCAGGTTCATTGGCTTTTAACAGCCCATGATGTTTTAGCTAAAAATCTTGCTCCCAATACGATGCTATTTCAAATTGCGCTTACGGAAGAATTACAAGCTTTGCGCCAAGCCGATGCGGTGGTTACGTTATCTGTTGAGGATCAGGCATTTTTTGCGAAGTATGGTATTCAATCTTCCTGCGTTCCTGTCGGTGTTGATCTTCAAAAGGTGCGGACTTTAAACAATCAAAAAGCTTTAGCCAGACCAAATGAGCTTTTGGCATTATCCCAGGATGGGGAGCGACCTTTTTGCTTATTTATTGGGAGTAACCATCAGCCTAATCTAGAAGCCGTCAAACAAATACAGCTTTGGTGCCAGGAGCAAACTCTGGCGTTTGATTTGGTGGTGGTGGGAAGTTGTTGGCCAAGGGAAATATCAGGAAACTTTTTGGCGTTAGGGAAAGTCTCTGAGCAATCCTTGGTTTATCTCTATCAAAAAGCTACTATTGTACTTGCACCGTTGACAATGGGAACGGGAATGTCCGTGAAAATCATTGAAGCGATGGCCTATGGTAAAGTGGTCTTGGGAACGGCGATTGCCTTTCGCGGTTATCCCGTTCAGTCAGGCGTAAATTGTCTGATTTGTGATAAATTGAGTGATTATCCTGATCAAATTAAGCAGCTAATTCAACAACCTGAGGCTTTAGAAAAAATAGGCCTACAAGCACAAGAATTTGTCAAAGCTTATGATTATCGTCAATTGTATAAAACCTATCTGGATTTGATTTTACAAGAAAATTAAGACCTAATTAATTCAACTTGAGTTTATGACCATCACCCTTGAAAAAACAATCGCCAATGATAGCTCTTTTCTGCTATCGGGGATCGCTTGGGAACAATTGGAATCCCTGGAATCAGCTTTTGCTACTATTGCTGGGGTAAGATTGACCTATCTTGATGGTTACTTAGACATTATGACTCTAAGCCAAGAACATGAGGACATAAAAAGCACAATTGGGCTACTTCTAGAGACCTATTTACGGGAAAAGCAAATTCGTTTTTACAAGCGGGGGAGTGCAACATTAGGAAACAAGGCGATCGCCGCCAGAAAAGAACCGGATGAATCCTATAATCTGATGACTCGAAAAGTGGTTCCTGATCTGGTGATTGAGGTGATTATCAGTAGCGGCTCTTTGAACATATTGGAACTTTATCAACGGTTGGGAGTTCCAGAAGTATGGTTATGGAAAGATGAACAATTGCAGGTTTATTGTCTGCAAGATACCTATCACAAATCAGAACAGAGTCAACTTTTGCCCCACTTACCTTTAGCTCAACTTAATCAATATATCAATCATCAAGATCAATATGATGCTATTGTAGCCTTTACTCAAAGTCTGCGCTAGGAAATACTGGCCCTGTGTCAACTACCCAATTTTGATCTATGAAATATATAGTGCATTTTCAGTCATTAGCGTATATCAGCATAACAATACACAAAATTATTAACCTAAATTGAATCCTATATGAAAGTATTAATTACAGATTTTGATCTCTTTGCCAAGGTTGGTGGTGGTCAAACTTTTTATCGCAGTCTAATTCTTAAAAATCCTCATATTGATTTTTACTACCTCACTGAACAGGAAAAAAAAGCTGTTCCTCATCCGAATAATGCCTATCCAATTCCCTATCAAGAAAAATATTTTCTTGCTGACCTCAATAACTTTTTTGATGTTAACCCTCCAAAATGGGTCTATCGCTCCTTTATTCGAGCCAGTAATATTGCTGCTTCAGTGGCAGGAATGCAGTTTGATCTAATTGACTCTCCTGATTATGAACAATGGGGAATTTTCCTGCGTCCGGCTCTGCATTATCATCAGGTTGAATTTGAAAAAATTGCCCTTTCCTTACATGGAAAAATCTCTACCACCCTGCGTCTAGATTGGTTCAGCTATAGTCAGGAAAATATTCCTTTAGTACTTGAAGAAAGTAAGCAATATGACACCGTTGATTTGCGCTATGGCATTAGTAAGAGCTACATTGATGAATGGCGTGAACTGAGTGCTTTTCCGGCTTATTATTATCATCCCCTTCATTTCTTTGATTTACCTAAACCAGTGATAGGTATTTCTAGTCATTCACCCCTAACGTTAAACTTTATCGGTCGCACAGAAAAGCGCAAAGGGCCTGATATTTTTATCGATCTAGTTTGGTGGTTGCCCCGCAATCATTATCAACAAGCAAATATTATTGGCCCCCATAGTTTCAATGACAGCAGTACGGTTTCTTCGCAACACTTTTTAGAAGAGATGCTTGCCTATCGTGGTAATCAAGTGAAGTTGCTCCCACCAAAGACAAATCAGGAGTTAATGACCTTATTTACACAAAATGGGATTACTTTTGTTCCCTCTCGCTACGATACTTTAAATTTAGTTGCTCTAGAATCTTTATTTTCCGGTTGTCCGACCGTAATCGGCAGTGGAGCCGGCGTTTGTCGCTTTTTGGCAGAAACTTTTCCGCAAGTTCCCTTTGTCAAACTAGATCTCGATAATATTTATGCTTGTTTACCGGAAATTGATCTGATCTTAACGGATTATTCCCATTATCGTCGGCAATTAGTAGATAGTATTCTTAGTTCTCATCCCATTGTTAGCGATCCTCCTTTAATCGAGATTTATCAGCAGCCTAGTCACTATGAGACGGATGTTAGGGCAGAATTACAAGCTTGGTATGAACAGTTAATGGGCTATTGGCAAGCCACCCAGGAAAATCAATCCTGGCTCCAGCCCTTAAAAGCCCAGCTTAAACCCCCTCTTAAGGAACTCAAACACAATCTCAAGCGGGTTAAAGGAAAAATTAAGTCCCAAATGTTAAGACCCTTGGGAGACGATCGCCGAGCCCAACTGTTAAAAGCCCCAAATCTGGTTGGTCGATATAAAGAGACGTTTAATATTAACGAACAAACCAGCAAGGATCTCGATGCCAAGGTGCAAATGTTTTGGCGTTTAGGGTCTGGTTATGAATCGGAATTACAAGGGTTACGAGGTAAACTCAGCACAAATTATCGAATTGATCGGGTCAGGCTATGGCGAGAATTAGCGCGTCTGGAAGCGTTGCGGGGTAATACCTTGGTGACGGCTACCTATCAACTTCGGGTGATGCGAGCCTTGGGAGAAGATCGATTTGGGGATTTACCAAAAGTTCTGAAAATTCTAACAGAAAAGGGATTTGTTAAAGAAGCGGCGGCGATCGCTGCCATCTATGGTTCAGGGGCGGATCGAGACACTCGCTGTTTAGAACTAATTGAAAAGGCCAGACAGGAACATTTACAGAATCCCGCCGATGACCAGTACGAAATCTGGGATGATCGTCGTGAGCAGTCCCATTATCGGGCAACCATTATTGTTTCTTTATATAAGGCCGCTGAAAAATTACCCTTCTTTTTGCGAACTCTTCAGCATCAAACTTTGATTAAACGGGGAGAAGCGGAGGTGGTCTTAGTAGATAGTGGTTCCCCTAGTAATGAGTACGAGATGTTTCAACAATTAGCTCCCGAACTCGGCTATCCCATTTTGTATGCCCGTTCACCCCAACGGGAAACCATTCAAGCGGCTTGGAATCGGGGAATTAAATTGGCGAGATCGCCCTATTTGGCCTTTCTGGGCGTGGATGAGACCATTTTGCCTGAATGCTTAGAAATCTTGGCCAGGGAATTAGACCAAGATGCCAGTTTAGACTGGGTAATTGGCCATAGCTTAGTCACCAATGTGGATCGCCAGGGCAGTTGGGTCAGCGACATTATGGCCTATGACCGTACCGGCTATGAACAGGATTTAGTTTATCTAGAAACCTGCTATTTGTCTTGGGTAGGAGCTTTGTACCGTAAATCGATTCATGATCGCTGCGGTTACTACGATCAAAGTTTCCGAGGGGCGGGGGATACGGAATTCAAAAATCGCGTCATGCCCTACATCAAGAGTAAATTTGTTGATCGCAATCTAGGTTTATTCTGGAATTATCCCGATGAGCGTACAACCCAAAGTCCGGCAATAGAAATAGAGGATATGCGAGCTTGGTATTTGCACCGTACCTTGTCTGGAGTGAAATATGCTTTTAGTCAGCGATCGCCAGAAGAAGTAGAAAATTTGCTATACCATTGTCTAGGCTACCGTAAATCCTACTGTCACCATACCAGTACTGACTTAGACCAGGCCTATTATTTGGGGCTGTATTTACAAGAGATCTATCCCGAATCTGAAGCTTTAAAATATTTAAGTGGCATCAAAACCCTATTAAATGCCTATCAATCTCTAGACTGGATTCCTAAATTGTCTCGCTTTTCTCCTTTTTCTGTTGTCCTTGAAACCCGTAAACAGATAGAACAGGTTGAGCAATCACACCGAAAACTTTGGACTGACAATCGAACGCATCAGCCAACCTATCGAATCTTTAATGATAATCGCCATGAACAACACGCTTTCCTTTGGTTTACCGATCTGTTAGGAGCAAAATAATAATAATGTTCACCTTTATTAAGGATAAAATCAAGTTCAAATTAGCTAAAATTATAGCTCCAGAAATTGATAAAAAACTAGCAATTAATCAAAGAATTTCGACCCTTGAGCAACAGGATCAAGCATTAGATCAAAAGATAACTAAGCTGAGTCAGCAAATGCTGGAAATATCGCAACAACTGACGCTTATTGATCAGAAGATTACGAATATAACGCCGTTTGGAATTGCGCCTTGGTATCAAGAAAATCTTTGGGAACCAACGGTACAAATTATTCTGCGAGATCTGTGTAAACCAGGCGATATCGTCTTTGATGTAGGTGCGAATTTTGCCGGTTTGACTACACTTATGTCACGCATGGTCGGCCCTAAGGGCGTTGTTTGTGCCTTTGAAGCAAGTCCTCGCATTATTGATAAAACTCAGCGTAATTTGGTTTTAAGTGGTTGTAATAATGTGCAACTTTTTCACAATGCTATTTATCATACCTCTGGCCAAATGGTTAAAATTTACCTTGGCGATCACCTGAATGATAGTATTTATCAAGAATATGGAGAAGATTCTGCCTATGAAGTCCAAACTTTGGCCCTAGATGATTTTATTGCCCATACTCAATTAATTCCTAATCTTCTAAAAATGGATATTGAAGGGGCTGAGTTGGATGCGATTAAAGGGCTAGTCCATACTTTAAAAACAGCTAAACCTCACTTGATCCTAGAAACTCAACGGGAAGACACTCGTTGTTTAGACTTTTTGCGCGATCTTGGCTACATGGCGATCGATTTGAATACCTATCAGGAAGTGACAACGGTAGAAGATTATCCCCCTGGTGCCAATATTCGGAATAATTTGTATATTCACCGCGATCGCTATTTAGAGACACCTTATCAGTTACCTTTTCACTTTCAAGAATATAAAGTACTGGCAGCGCAAGATTTTAATCAGCAGGCGGATGGTTCAATTTTTTTAAAAGAACCCTTGGTTTTTGAGCCGGGCCGTTATATTATTGACGTTGATTTTACCGCCCTAGGGATGAATAATGCCTTAATGTGTGGAGTCAAGAAAGGTAACAAAGTTCTTTTTCAGTACCATGCTTACAGTCATTTATTAGCCTCAACCTATCGAGACTGGATCATTGATTTACCAGAAACTTCAACTATTACCCTTTATTTTGAATTTCAAAATGGGACAAGGGATGAGAGTCTTTCTGTTCAAGGCGTAAAAGTTAACAAAATCACTAATATTCGGTCATCTAATTATATAAATTAGCGTTATTTTTAATAAAACTACTATGTCAGATTAACAATGTTAAATTATTTTAAGAAATTTTTATTTAAATCATTAAATAGGTATTTAGCGCATCAAACAGGGAGGAAGGGGACATGATCATCCCAATGATTGGCTTTGTGATGGGAGTGGTTATTCTAGCTTTTTTGGGGTTAGTATCCCTAGGCTACCTTAATCCTAACGCTAAGTTCTCTTTTCTGGCAACAAAAATCCAAAGCGATCGCCTCTTTGCCCTAGGATTGGGACTCATTGCTCTCGCGCTCATGGCTGGTTTGGTTGGCTACTTAGGATATATTAATGGTCATTTGTTACGTTTATTCCGCCTAGTTTTATGGATAGGGGGATTAGGCTTAGTCTTTTCGCGATCGCCCTTTTTTGTCCGCCTTTATCAAACAACCTTTTTGAGATATTTAACCATTGGTAATAGCTTAAAAATTATTGCCTTTGTTTTCATGTCATTTCTGCTGATTAGATCTCTGATTCGAGTAGATGGTAATGGGGATACATGGATGTATCAACTCCCCTTTGCTGCCCGTCTCTGGCACTTAGTTGGCCCGGAGCATTATTTGATGGATTACGAGCGGGAACTTATGTATGAGAGTTTCCCAAAATTAGCTAACTTTCTACAGGGTCTATTCTGGTCAATGGCCGGCATTAATAATCCCCAAGCAGCTAATTTAGTCAGCTTTCTTAGCCTAGTTTTATACTTAGTTTTTCTCAAAATTTATTTAAAAATTCCCTTATACCTCAGCGCGATCACTATTTTAGCAGTTCCTCTTATTCATATTGCTGCTACAGCTTGTTACGTGGATTTGATCGGAAATGTGGGTGTGGCAATTGTTATCCTTATGACTTACTTACTCTATTGCCGAGAAAATTTTCTCAATTGGCGCAATATTGGCGTATTTACCTTGGGGGGATTTTTAGCCGCTAATACTAAATTTCTATTAGTACCGATGATGGCTATCTTTTTTATGCTTGCCTTAGCCAAAATTATTGTTACTGCCTTAGATAAAAAGAATATTAACCCTGTAAAGATCTTTCAATTCTTATTGATTAGCTTAATTTCAGGCATTATTATTTTCGCAACAGAATTTATCAATGTTATCCAATATCAAAATCCTTTCTATCCCTTAAAAATTAGCCTAGGAAGCTGGGTTCTTAACCATGCTATTACCCCCTCTGCTGATTATTTGTCGCCAAAATTACAAGCAATGTCATCCCTACAACGTTGGATCTATTCCTTGCTAGAAATTGGAGCCTTTGATCCTCAGCGTCCCTGGCCCTGGACAATTGCTATGGATTTTGTGCCACTCAACAGTGATTCCTTTGGTATGGGGGGCTATTTTGCAATTTATGTCATTTTTAACGTTGTTTTATTCTTATTTTTATGCCGTCGTAGGACAAAGGAAACTAACTTTGCTCTAGGCCTATTTTTCCTAATCTCAACTTTGACTTTTCTACAACCATTTTCCTACCAACTTCGCTACTATATGTATTGGATCATGGTGCTAATTGCGCTAAATCTATTTTTAATTATTCAAGAACGAGATGCTCCGAAGTCGATAAAATGGGTTCATCCGAATACCTTGGGTTTAATGGCGACCTCTGTTCTCATTTTATTTGTAACGATGACTCGTTGGGACTATACCTATCCTCGGACAAATTTTTTAGCCTCCTATATGAGTTCTGTGCTTGACCCCCAAATTATGCAACAGTTAGAAGATCAGCAAAAATATTGTTTAGTCGATCTATCTCCCCATACTTTTTTATATAACTCTCAATTTCATCCTCCTCGCAACTATTCTATTCGGGCTGAATTTAAAATTAGTCCTGAATATATTAAGGAACAATGCGCTTCCCGTGTGATTCTACCGCCTGCTAAAATACAATCCTAGCTAATATCCTCATTGAATGACTAATGAATCAACTTGCCGGCCAGCCTGAAATCTCCATAGTAATGCCCTGCCTCAATGAAATAAAAACTTTACCTGCCTGTATTAAAAAAGCTCAAGAAACGATTCATAATCTCAACTTAGCCGGAGAAGTCATCATTGCCGACAATGGTTCAACCGATGGTTCCCAGGATTTGGCAGAATCGCTAGGGGCACGAGTGGTTAATGTTCCCGTTCGTGGTTATGGTGCTGCTTTGATTTGGGGTATTCGAGCCGCCAAAGGGAATTATATTGTCATGGGAGATTCTGATGATTCCTATGATTTTCGAGAAGCTCAAGCCATGGTCGAAAAATTGGAATTGGGTTACGAACTTTGTATGGGAACTCGTCTGAAGGGACGGATTATGCCTGGGGCAATGCCTTGGAAACATCGCTATTTGGGAACCCCCGTTTTAACCGCGATCGTTAATTTACTCTTTCAGGCTTCCTTTTCTGATGTCAATTGTGGAATGCGAGCTTTTACAAAATCCGCTTTTTTACAGATGCAAATGGAATCAACGGGTATGGAATTTGCCTCAGAAATGCTGGTAAAATCTTCAATTTTACGATTGAGAACGACTGAAATTCCAATTACCTTACATAAAGATGGCCGCGATCGCCGTCCCCACTTAAAAACCTGGTCAGATGGTTGGCGACATTTAAAATATATCCTATTATTTGCCCCTAAATTTATCTATTGGATTCCAGGACTTTTCTGTTTATTAGTCGGTGGAATTTTAGCGATCGCCCTTAATTTAACACCAGAGGGTCAACCAGTTAGTTTTGCTGGCTTTCTGTTTAACGATCACTGGATTGTGGTAGCTGCTTTGCTATTTTTAATTGGTTATGAGATTCTCTTTACGGGATTATTGGCCTATCTCTATACGCTCACCCATCGGGTTAAACAACGATCTGTCAAAATTGAAAAGCTTATTCGTTGGGTTAGTTTAGAAAAAATTCTGCTATTAACGGCTCTGCTGCTGATTTCAGGATTAGCCCTAGAATTTTCAGTCATTAAAGCCTGGATCAGTGGCGACTTTGCCAACTTGAATGCTTTTCGTCCAGCGATTACCGGCATGGCTCTGATTTTAATGAGTAGTCAAACCCTCTTTAGCGGTCTTTTTTATGCTGTTTTAGCGGAAAAGTATGAAAACAAGTTATTAAATCCTTCTATTGAAGAAGATTCAATAAATTTAAGTAATTTCAAATAATCTTAAATAACTTTCAATAATGTCCCATCGTTATAAAAATTCTGATTCTATTAACAATTTCCTTAATCGCGCGATCGCCGGATTAAAATATCTGCTTAATCTGCGGATCTTCAAATTTCTAGGTGTAGGAGGCTTTTGCGCCGGTCTGAGTCTCGTTATTCTTTACCTATTAACCTCGGTTCTGGGTATTAATTATCTAATTTCAACGATTATTAGTATTGTTGTCACCAACTTTATTGGTTTCGCACTCAATAAATATTACACCTTTCAAACCCATCGCAAATTATTTTGGCGAGAAATGTGGAAGTATTATAGTGTGATGTTATCCAGCTACTTTTTAAATCTAGTTATTATTTATTTACTGGTAGATTTTGTTAAGATCTGGTATCTATACGCTAATATTTTGCTAATTATTGTCCTAACACCCTATAATTATCTCCTGCACAGAAATTGGAGTTTTAGAAAAAAACAATTAAAATCCAGTGCCATCGATAATTCAGTGGTAGAACCAGAGACAAGTTATGAAGAATAAATCCGATAAACCGATAAAATTACTATTGGTGACTCATTACTATCCCAATCATCGCGGTGGAGTGGAGATTGTTGCCGGCAAACTGGTTGACTATTTACTAAAAATTGGTTCTATTGATATTACTTGGTTAGCCAGTAATGTGGATGCCCCCCCTGCCGACCAACCTGGATTTTGGTGTATGCCAATGCCCGCCAATAATTGGATTGAAGAAAAACTACAAATTCCCTATCCTCTCTGGACAATTCCAGCCCTTTATCATCTTTGGAAGCTTGTTAGAGATACAGATATTATTCATATTCATGATTATCTTTATTTTAGTAATTTAACAGCTTTTCTATTTGCTAAAATTCAAAAAAAGCGATTAATTATTACCCAGCATATTGGCTTTATTCCCTATAATAACCCTCTTTTTCGTTGGCTTCTGAGCTTTCTCAATGCCACACTAGGCTGTTGGATTCTTCGTCATGCCGATCAAACTATTTTTATTAGTGATGTTGTGCAAAAATATTTTTCTGAGAAAACTAGGTTTCATCAGCCTGCTTTATTGATCCCTAACGGAGTCGAAACCAGTATCTTTTTTCCCGCCAATGAATGCAATCGCCTTAATCAGCGACAACAGTTGAATTTGCCCCTTGAGCAGCCAATTTTTCTTTTTGTTGGCCGGTTTGTGGAAAAAAAAGGATTGCTGATCTTACGAGCATTAACGCAACAATTTCCAGACGTTTATTGGTTATTTGCTGGTTGGGGTTCCCTCGATCCAAACAGTTGGCAATTTCCTAATGTTCGGGTTTTTTCCGATCTCCAAAGTAGTCAACTAACGCCCATCTATCAGTTAGCAGATTTACTCGTCTTGCCAAGTAAAGGAGAAGGTTTTCCCTTAGTGGTGCAGGAAGCGATGGCTTGTGGTACGCCAGTCATGGTGGGAACAGAAACTGCTCAAGCTTGTTTAGCTGGCGAGTCCTTGATTTTTTCCGAAACTGTTGAATCTGACGATGTGGTAAAACTCTGGTCAGCAGAGATTAGAGAAATATTACAAGATCCTGCTAAACTAACTCAGTTAAGAATGACAGTGGCAGCTTTTGCCCAACAATATTGGAACTGGCAACAAACCGCCGATCGCTATTATGAAATTATCCGTCATTATTCCCTGTTATAACGAAGTTAATACTATTGAAAAAGTCGTTTATGCGGTGAAAGATTCACCCATTAAAAGTTGTGAGATTATTATTGTTGATGATGGCTCTAGGGATGGGACGAGGGAATTATTAGCGACTAAAATTGAGCCGTTAGTCGATCAAGTTATTTATCATCCCAAAAATAAAGGCAAAGGAGCCGCTTTGAAGACGGGTTTTTCCTCAGCAACGGGTGATATTGTCATTGTGCAAGATGCCGATTTGGAATATGATCCCCAGGAATTTCCCCTCATGATTGAACCGATTCTTCAGGGTAAAGCGGATGTGGTCTTTGGCTCACGTTTTCAAGGGGGAAAACCCCATCGCGTCGTTTATTATTGGCATCGTCTTGGTAATGCTTTTTTAACGACTTTATCTAATATGTTTACCAATATTAATCTGACGGATATGGAAACTTGCTATAAGGCTTTTCGTCGAGAAATTATTCAAGGGATCAATATTCAGGAATCTCGTTTTGGTTTTGAGCCAGAGATTACAGCCAAGGTTGCCAAGCTGAATTGTCGGATTTATGAAGTGGGAATTTCCTATTATGGTAGAACCTATAAAGAGGGGAAGAAAATTGGCTGGAAAGATGGAGTACAAGCTATTTATTGTATTATTAAATACAATCTTTTCAATTAAGTTCTACTGCTCCATTGTTTATGCCCATAGTTGTAATTGCCTGTAATCGGCGATCGCTTTTTTCTGGCTGAAGGGAGAGAGGCGATCGCTTTTTATCTTCACGGTAAGGGGCGATCGCTGTTTCTCTGTCCCTTTCTCTGTGGTGTTTAACAGATCACTTTCTACTCATCAGCACTTGTAACAAAATTTAATATTCGCCTCTAGCCCTTGTACCTACTAGCTTTGTGGTAATTGACCCTGGGATAGGGCTTGCTTTTTTTGTATTTATTGATAGACTATCG